>ONMG01000067.1 GCA_900318855.1 uncultured Prevotella sp. | reverse complement strand
GTGTCCTCTACAATAGCGACAAGAGTCAGATAGTGCGTCTGCCCACCCGCAGCACGCTCTATACTCTTGATGTGACTACAGAGACAAGCATCGCTCCTTATGCTTTCGCCCATTGCACCAATCTGGAGCGTGCAAACCTCGGCGACCAGTTGACATCCTTGGGCGAGGGAGCTTTCTATGGAAGTGAATATCTCACTCAAGCCACGCTGCCAAAGGGCCTCACCGCGATACCCGATAACTTATTCTTTGGTTGCTCATCCTTAGCTACCATGGAGATTCCATCGACGGTAACGACCATTGGTGATGAGGTTTTCCGAAATTGTTTTACCCTTCAGTCGGTCAACTTTCCTGACGGCCTGACGAGCATTGGAACGGAGTCGTTCCGGGAGTGCCGAAAGTTGGAGTCTGTGAAATTCCCTAATGCCTTACAACACATCGGCAGTTTTGCATTCTATCATGACGTGCTTCTCACCTCCCTGGATATCCCCTCGGGATGCGATATTGGCTATTTTGCTTTCTCTAACTGTACGGGGCTGAAGTCGGTCATCCTGCGACATGGAGTCAAGTTTTATTCTAGCTCCTCTGACGATAATCACTTCAGCAATTGCACCAGCCTCAATCGGATTGTCAGCCTCAGCACCGAGGCACCTGTAATTGTGGGTGATGGAACCTTCAATACTGGAACCTTCAAGAAGTGTCCCTCCACGCTGGAGTTCTACGTACCCTTAGGTGCCGAGCTCGACTACAAGGCCAAACACTGGCCGGGTACCATCCGTCCTATGGTGAACATCACCAAGGCCACGGGCAAGACCTTCGCCTATGAGGAAAACATCGACCTTGGCAGTACGCAGGTGCTCGATGCCGACTTCAACACCTTGGAAGACAACGACCTGATGGCTTATCAGGCTACTGCTGTCACCAATCAGGCTACCAGTCAGATGAAGGTGGAAGGCCGACTGCTCAATGGCATCGTGCCAGCTCAGACGGGCATGATTCTTTATGGCAGCCAGGACCGAATCTATGTGCTTACCCCCACCACTGCTGCGGCCACAGCTGATGTGAAGGACAACAAGCTCGTGGGTGTGCTCGGCAGTCTCAGCATGGACGATAAGCAGGGTAGCCGTTACTTTATCTACAGCGGTGGCATGTTCTATGTGAGCAGTGGCCACAGCTTTTCCACTCGTTCCGGGCAGAGTTCCGTGAGCTCTTTCCCAAGTGGATATTCCTACGCCTCGAAATATGCTTATAAGTGCTATCTCGACTGCGGTGAGCCCGTAAATGCCAAGTCGCTTACGTTCACACTCGACGACACTCCTACAGGCATCACTTCGATCCGTGTTGACCGCGACGATAACTTCTACAACCTCATGGGCCTCAAGGTGGCCCGTCCCGTGAAGGGCATCTATATCCATCACGGCAAGAAAGTCATCATTAAATAAGTAAGCTATGAAGAAAAGATATGTGACTCCTGCTTCAGAGGAGGTGAAACTGAACGTGGCCGATCTGATGACCGACGAAGGGGCTTGGAACGGCACATCGAAGCCGAAGGGTGCCGACGAGTCGGATGCCAAGAACGCTCTTTGGAACGAGCAGGATGACAGCTGGCAGGCGCACGATATGAATGTGTGGGACCGCTGAGGCCTCAATAGCTGTGAAAGAATTGCCCCCCGACGGGGAAGAGGCGATGCCCGTGAGAATGGGTAGCTTCTTCCCCGTCGGGGGGCGTTCTGTTTGGGCCGGTGCCGCGCTGATGAAGTGCAGTGCTACAGGTCGACCACGGTGATGCCGGCTCCTCCGAACTGCACTTGCTCGTCGGCAAAGTGAGTGACATTGGGCACGGTGGCAAGATATTGTCGGATGAGCTCGCGCAGGATGCCGTTGCCCTTGCCATGAAGAATGCGAACGCGCGGCATGCCTACGAGGATGGCATCATCGAGGAAATACTGTACGGCAGCCAGTGCCTCGTCGCCCCGCATGCCCCTCACGTCGAGGTCCTGGTGGAAGTTGCGCCGGTGGCTGTCCATGGTGTCCATGGTCATTTTCGACATCTTGGCTTGCTGCAGGCTGTCGGTGAGTTGTTCGGCCTTGGTCTTTGGTTTGTCGGTGGTCTGTGAGGGCTTCATAGTGGCAGGTTCGAGTCGGCTGACGCGTAGCTTGGTGCGCATGTCACCGAAGATGACTATGGCCATCTGTCCGTTCAGACTCTCCACGGTGCCCATGCTCTCGAGGCCTTTTATCCTCACGGTCATCCCCACGGTTATCGGTGTTGTCGCAGGATTCTTAGGAGTTGCCGATGGTGCATGGGCTGCAGCATCCTGCGCTTTCTGCGCCTTCTGTGCCTTGCGTTGCTCGTGTCGCTGCCGTCGCTCCTTAATCTGTGCTATCTTGCGCTCTATGTCTTCGTCGGTAGGTCCTTTCTTCTCGTCCTTCACACTGTCCTCAAAGGCCTTCAGGCTGGCGCGTATCAGCTTAGTCTCCTCCTTGGCTGCCTGGCTCTCCTTGATTTCCTTGATAGCATTCTCAATGCGGCGGTTGCTCTCGTTGAGCAGCTCCTCAGCCTGAGTGCGGGCCTGAGCCAGAATCTGCTTGCGCTTGCTCTCCACCTCCTTGAGACTCTCCTCGTAATGGGCGATGGTGCGCTCAAGCGTTTTCTCGCGTTCGTGGATGGCCGTGCGTTTCTGCTCCCAATAGCGCTTGTCGCGCACGATATCTTGCAGATACTTGTCGCTTTGTATATAATCGCTGCCCACGATGTCGCTGGCCCGCCGAATCACCTCTTCGGGCAGTCCTATCTTGCGGGCTATCTCGACGGCGAAAGAGCTGCCGGGGCGTCCAATGGCCAGTTGGAAGAGCGGCCGCATCTCGTGGCGGTCGTAAAGCATGGCACCGTTGGCTACACCATCGTGACTGTCGGCAAAATGCTTCAGGTTCTGGTAGTGGGTGGTGATGACCGCCCAGGCCTCATGCCGGCAGAACTGATCGAGTACGCTCTCGGCTATGGCACCTCCTATCTGGGGCTCGGTGCCGGTGCCGAACTCGTCAATGAGCAGCAGGGTGCGCCCGGTGGAGTATCTTAGCATGTTTTTCATGTTGACCAAGTGCGAGGAGTAGGTGGAGAGGTCGTTCTCGATGCTTTGCTCGTCGCCGATGTCAATCATGATGTTGGCGAAGATGCCCGCCGTCGAACGTTCGTCAACGGGCAGCGAAAGTCCACATTGCAGCATGTACTGCAGGAGTCCTGTAGTCTTCAGACATACTGATTTGCCACCCGCGTTTGGCCCCGAGATGATGAGGATGCGGGCTTTCGGAGTGAGCATGATGTCGAGGGGAACGATGGTCTCCGGCAGGTCGGGACGGCTGTCGGCTTGGCGCTGACGCAGGCTCCGCTCCAGGAGCGGATGCCGTGCTCTCAGCCAGTCGATGTGGGGCGTGGAGAGGACTTCCGGCTCCACGGCATTCATCTCCTGTGCCATTACAGCCCGGGCATGGATGTAATCGATGCGGCCTAAGAAGTCGTAGGAGTCGAGCATCTCGCGCACGTGTGGCCGCACTTTATTGGTGAACTGAGTGAGAATGCGTATGATTTCGCGGCGCTCCTCAGCCTCGAGCTCCCTCACTTTGTTGTTGGCTTCCACCACTACAGTTGGTTCTATGAACACTGTGCGTCCGCTGGCGCTTTCACCCTGCACGATGCCGTCGATCTTCCGCTTGAGTCCCGGTACGATGGGTATGACAAGCCGGCCGTCGCGCAGTGTGGGTGTGACGTCTTTCTCCACTAATCCTTCATCTTGTGCGTCGCGGAGGATACTGTTTAGTGTGCGTGATATGCTGCCTGCTGTCTGTGACAGTTCACGGCGGATGCGTTGCAGCTCTGGCGAAGCGTTGTCGCGAAGCTTACCGAACTTATCGAGTATCTGGTTGATTTGTTGGATGAGGTTGGGGAAGGTGGCTATGCCGTCGGCCACAAGCTGCAGCTCGGGGTAAGTATATCGGGTCTCCCCTGTGGGCTGTCCTTCATTCATTATGGGGTCTCCTTGATGGAGAAAGCTCACGAGGCTGTCGATGGTGGCTAAGGAGCGCTTCAGGTCGAAGAGCTCCTCCTCGTCAAGGAAGGTATTCTCCATTCTGACGCGCTTCAGCGGAAGGGTCATGTCGATGAAATAGTCGAGTGGGAAGTCCTCCTGGCTTTCCATTATCTGCCGCATCTCGTGGGTCTGTCCCAGCATTTCCTTGATGGTTTCTGCATCATCGGTGAAGCTTAAAGCGTCGACAAGCCGTTTGCCCAAGGGTGAGAGACACCTGCCCGAGAGCCATTGGCGTATTTCGGTGAAACCTATTTTCTGCTCAAAGTTGGAGGGGTATGTCCGTTTGTTGTCTGTCTGCATCATGTTTGATTGTCTGTCTGCGGAAGGCTGAGTTTATGCCATAGCCTGCTTCTTGTGCAAAGGTAATGGAAACAACAGGAATGGCAAAGAAAACCTCTGCTTTTTTCGCTGCCCCGTTGCCGGTCGGACACTGTCTTGTCTCGATGTAAAAGGGTCTGACGGTAGCTGATAGGGAAGCTGGCTAAAAAGAAAAGGAGAGACTTTCTTAGCCTCTCCTTCACATTCTGCGGAAAGAACGGGATTCGAACCCGTGAAGCGCTTTAGACGCTTACACGCTTTCCAGGCGTGCCTCTTCAACCACTCGAGCATCTT
>ONMG01000287.1 GCA_900318855.1 uncultured Prevotella sp. | reverse complement strand
TGCGATTTACAAGCCATATTTGCATATAGTATGCTTTTCTTTGCAAAAAATCACTTTCCCACGCAGAATCTACTTTCCGATGCAGAAGTGGCTGAATATGGAGCTGAGGGTTTCTGTTGGAGTAATTCTGTCGACACCCGTGATATTCGCCAATTCATCTGAGCATTGATGTAAATCCTCGGCTATTAGGTCTGCGCTTATTTGTGCGGAAAGAGCCTGAAGCACGTTAGCAATACTCTTCTTTGCGCTTAGCAAAGCGCCGTAGTGGCGGGCATTTGTAACAATGACACTTGTCTCGTTGACCTCCCGGATTCCTGCCGACTCGAAAATCTTTTCCCGAAGCTCTGCAATCCCATAACCCTTTTTGGCACTGATGGCTATTACGGGATGCGCTTCATTCTTCAGAGATGCAGGGCGGAGGTCGGTCTTATTCTCTATGATGATGAGAGGCTTATCTTTGACATTTTCTTCCACCTCCTTGAAGTCCGGAGCCAATTTTCCATTATCTGTAACATAGAGCACAACTTTAGCTTTTTGCAACTGACTGAACGTCCGTTCGATTCCGAGCTGTTCTATTTGGTCGTTTGTCTTGCGGATTCCGGCTGTGTCCACGAATCTAAAAGTGACCCCGTGGATGACAGTAGTACCATCTATCACATCACGCGTAGTACCTGCAACGGGGCTCACTATGGCTTTGTCATCCTGTAGAAGTTGGTTCAGCAGAGTAGATTTACCCACATTGGTTGCTCCGACAATGGCCACGGAAACACCTTCTCGCAGTGCTTGTCCTGTGGCGTAGGAATCAATTAGTTCTGTGAGCTTCTTGTCTATAGTTTTTGCCAACTGCTTCAGTTCACCCCGGTCGGCGAATTCTAATTCCTCATGATCGCTAAAGTCGAGTTCCAGTTCCAAAAGTGAAGTCATCTTTAGAAGTTGCTCACGCAAGATAGACAGTACGGAAGAGAAATGTCCTTTTATCTGGCTGATGGCTGCCTGTTGCGAGGCTCTGTTATTGGAAGCGACAAGGTCGGCTACTGCTTCGGCCTGCGAAAGGTCCATCTTTCCATTCAGATAGGCCCTCATTGTATATTCACCCGGTCCAGCATGGCGGCATCCTTTGTTGATAAGGGCTTGGAGCACTTGACCGAGGATGTAGGCTGATCCATG
The DNA here is from genome assembly GCA_900318855.1 of uncultured Prevotella sp. GTDB lineage: Bacteria > Bacteroidota > Bacteroidia > Bacteroidales > Bacteroidaceae > Prevotella. The sequence continues at coordinate 2,742 of ONMG01000287.1, read as the reverse complement.
ACAGGAAATTTCCACACAATCCTCACCCGTGTAGCTATGTGGTGCTCTCCAGAGGCCTATGACTACATCGTCAAGCAGACTGCCTTGGTCGTTGTAGAATTGGCCGTAATGTAATGTAGCTGCTTTGGCCTCGGACAGATTGCCACTGAAGAGACTGTCAGCAATGCTTATAGCCTCAGGTCCACTCACTCTGACGATGCCTATGGCTCCCCCTGATGGGGTAGCCATAGCGCAGATTGTTGATGATTCAAATGCGTTCAAGTACTAACTCGATTAATCGTTTAATGTCGTTTTTGTAATTGCTTTCTGCTTTTTTCGCCACTCGGTTGGCGATCACCATACAGCAGGTCATCGCTCTGTGCCCCATTAAGGTGGAAAGGCCTTCGAGTGCCGAGGATTCCATCTCAAAGTTAGTCACTTTAAGTCCCTTGTATTCAAACTTCTCAATCTTTTCGTTCAGTTGAGGGTCCATGAGAGGGAGACGCAGCTGGCGTCCTTGGGGGCCGAAGAAGCCTCCGCAGGCCACTGTCACACCACGCACCATGTTGTTGGCAGCGATGTCGTCGAGCAATTTGGGGTCAGAAGTGGCCACATAGGGATTGCCCATACGAGGGTTCCAGTTCACTTGGCGTTTGAACTCTTCCTCGAATTCGATGTCTGAGGCCGTATCGCGACCTGCATAGAAATTAAGCAGACCGTCGAACCCTATACTTTTCACGCTGGCGATGAAGGTGCCGGTCGGTGTGTAGGGTTGGAGGCCTCCACAGGTGCCGATTCGCACGATTGTGAGTGTACGGTGTTCTGGCTTGTCGGTTCGGGTGGTGAAATCGATATTGGCCAGTGCGTCGAGTTCATTCATCACGATGTCGATATTGTCGCAACCAATGCCTGTTGACTGAACGGTGATGCGCTTACCTTTATAACTACCTGTGACAGAATGGAACTCACGGCTTTCACTTTTTGATTCGATGGTGTCGAAGTAGGAAGCAACCAGTGCTACACGTCCAGGGTCGCCTACAAGAATCACTTTGTCGGCAAGGTGTTCTGGTTTGACATGGAGATGGAATATACTTCCGTCGCTATTGATAATGAGTTCTGATTCTGGATAGGGTTTGCTCATAATGAAATGGATTTTAGGTTTGAATTATTTAAGTGATTGAATCTCAAGATTTCTGATTTTCTTCTCTGTCTTTTTAATGTCCGTGCGCAGTGTCTGTACCTTTTCTTCAAGTTGTGTTATTTTGGGCACCATACTTGCCGGACGCTTTAGGTGAAAAGCGTCGCGCAAGGCTGATAGTTGAGAGTCCTCTTTTTGGAGCATCTGCGTCATTTCATTGAGCTGCGTCCAGAGTTTCCTTGCCGAGGCCGACCTGAAGTCGGATAAAGCGTGATAAGTGTGAGTGTCGTCGACAACAAAGGTCATCCTGTCTCCTGCATCGACTGAGTTGCTACGCTGAAGCATGGCTGTGAGGCGTTTTAGTGCCGCGTCGATATTACCATACTGCCAGGTGTCGCGAATGCTCCTGAGGTCAGCCAGTCGCTTTAGTTTGGCTTCCGGCAGATTGTCGGCTTCATAGCTATGGCGTGATGCTGAGGTGGCAAAAGTGTAGATACATACTTTGTCGGATGGTTGCCAACGGTCGCTCACGAGCCATCCCAAGGAGTCGAGGTCGTCGAATGCTATCATGTATTCATTAAAACGTGAATTGAAAGGCAGACCGAGGTTCTCCGGTTTAAAGAACTTGCTTGAGTCACTGTTGAATACCGTCATAAAGACGTCGTATCCTCCTATGCTCCGCTTTCCTTTGGCGGCAAAGTAGAGCGTCACTCCGTCAGAAGCCACGAAAGGATGGTCGGGCTGATCGTATTCATCGCTGATACCCTCTAAGGGTTGCGGCTCGCTCCATTTCCCTGCAAGCTTATCAGATGTGTAGAGAATACGTGAGGCCGAGTCGCCCATAGCGATATAACGGCGATTGCCATATTCGTTAGTATAGACAGCGTCGCCCTTGTACTCGCTGATATCGCCCGATTCCTTGTTCAGAGGAATGTAGTAGAGAAAGGAATCCTTGTCTACAACGATACTGTCGATGAAGAGCACCTTGGCTGTCGCAGGGAGCATCTGCTGGTAGAGTGGGCTCACGGCCTCCTTCTTTTCCACCTTTACTGGCTTTGCGGGCACCTTGGTTTTGCGCTTCTGAGCGTTGGCCTGAAAGCCGAGCATCAATATCAGCGCCGAAAGAAATAAGATTCTTCTCATAATGGTTGTGCTATTAGTTTCTTGCTCATACTGGCTGCGGCTCTTCTGCCATCACCCATAGCGAGAATCACGGTGGCTCCGCCTCTCACGATGTCACCTCCGGCAAAGAGGTCGGGGCGCGAACTCTGCATATTGTCATTCACCACGATGGTATTCTTATTCGTGAGCTCCAAACCTGCTACAGACTTGGGTACAAGTGGATTGGGACTTACACCGACGGCCACTATCACCTGGTCACATTCCAGCGTCTCAGTCTTGCCCGTAACCACCGGACGGCGCCGTCCACTGGCATCGGGCTCGCCGAGTTCCATAACATCGAGCACAGCGGCGCGGACACATCCGTTGCTGTCGGCAAGATACTCCTTGGGGTTGTGGAGCGTGAGGAAGTGGATGCCCTCTTCCTTCGCATGCTTCACCTCTTCGAGTCGTGCGGGCATCTCGGCCTCTGAACGACGGTAGACGAGGGTCACGTCGGCACCCAG
>ONMG01000158.1 GCA_900318855.1 uncultured Prevotella sp. | reverse complement strand
TTCGGATGCACGCCGAGCGAGCTGAGATCAAAGGAGAACAAGCTGTAAAGGCCGCCACACAGGAAACGGTTGGCCCGGCACATATAAGAAAGGAGGGACCTCTTGCGAGATTCCTCCTTTTTCTATGTTGCCCAATCAGGTGGTGCTATCAGAATTCTGCATTCTTCGGTGTACGCGGGAAGGGGATGACATCACGGATGTTCTGCATTCCCGTAACGAAGAGGATGAGACGCTCGAAGCCAAGGCCAAAGCCGGCATGGGGACAACTGCCATACTTGCGGGTATCCAGATACCAACTGTAGGTCTCGCGCTTCATGCCACGGACATCAATCTCGTGGAGCAGCTTCTCCTCGTTCTCCTCACGCACCGAGCCTCCAATAATCTCGCCAATTCGGGGGAAGAGCACGTCGGTGCCCTGCATGGTCTTGCCGTCGGCATTGAGCTTCATGTAGAAGGCCTTAATCTCACGGGGATAATCGGTCATGATGACAGGGCACTTGAAATGCTCCTCCACCAGGTAGCGCTCATGCTCGCTGCTGAGGTCCATACCCCAGCCCGTAATGGGGAACTCAAACTTGTGGCCCTTCTTCACGGCCTCCTCAAGAATGCGGATGCCCTCGCTGTAGGGCAGGCGGACGAACTTCTCGTTGACCACGTGTTGAAGAGTGGCAATCAGGGTCTTGTCGATCATCTTGTTGAGGAACTCCAAATCGTCGGCACAATTGTCGAGCGCCCATTTGACGCAATACTTGATGAAGTCTTCCTCCAAATCCATCAACTCGTCCTTATCGAGGAAAGCCACCTCAGGCTCAATCATCCAGAACTCTGCCAGATGGCGGGGAGTGTTGCTGTTCTCAGCACGGAAGGTGGGGCCAAAGGTATAGATGGCACCCAATGCAGTAGCGCCGAGCTCGCCTTCAAGCTGACCGGAGACAGTGAGGTTGGTCTTCTTGCCGAAGAAGTCCTTCGAGTAGTCCACCTGACCGCTCTTGGCCACTCTGTCGAGATCGAGGGTGGTCACCTGGAACATTTCGCCGGCACCCTCAGCATCGCTCGCCGTAATGAGTGGCGTGTTGAAATAGTAGAAGCCATGGTCGTGGAAATACTTATGTATGGCGATGGCCATGTTGTGGCGGATACGCATTACTGCACCGAATGTATTGGTGCGAAGACGCATATGGGCATATTTACGCATGTACTCAAAGCTCTGCCCCTTCTTCTGCATGGGATAGTCCGACGGGCACAGTCCATAGACTACGAGATCGCTGCACTGAATCTCCACCGACTGGCCTGCGCCCTGGCTCTTGACGAGCTTGCCCGTAACACCAATGCAGGCGCCTGTGGTAATACTCCTGAGCTTCTCTTCATCGATGGATGCAGGGTCGACAACGATTTGCACGTTCTTTATCGTCGACCCATCATTGAGGGCGATGAAGTCGACCACCTTGCTGCTGCGGTGCGAGCGCACCCAGCCTTTGACAAGTATGTCGTGATTATAGTCGGTGCTCTTCAGGGCATCGACAACCTTAGTACGTTTCATTGACTATATACTATACTTAAACAACTTTCAAGTTACTCGAAGGCCCCCATACGAAGCATGTCGACTTCCTTCTCTGTGAGGAAGCGCCAGTCGCCACGACGGAGGTTCTTCTTGGTGAGTCCAGCGAACATCACCCTATCCAGCTTCACTACCCGATAGCCCAAGCTTTCGAAGATACGCCTCACGATACGGTTTTTACCGCTGTGAATCTCGATGCCCACCTGGGATTTGTCGGTGTCGCTGGCATACTCAATGGCATCAGCATGCACCTCGCCATCCTCGAGCTCAATGCCCTCGGCTATCTTCTGGATATCCTCGGCAGCGACACTCTTGTCAAGCGTCACGTGGTAGACCTTCTTCTTGAGGAACTTGGGATGGGTGAGCTTACTGGCCAAATCACCATCGTTGGTGAGCAACAGCACACCCGTCGTATTGCGGTCAAGACGTCCCACAGGATAGATGCGCTCCGGACATGCATTCTTCACGAGGTCCATGACGGTCTTGCGCTGCTGAGGGTCGTCACTGGTAGTGACGAAGCCCTTCGGCTTATTGAGCAGCACATAAACTTTCTGCTCAAGCGAGACGGGCTGGTCGTGGAACTTCACCTCGTCGGAACGATGCACCTTAGTGCCCAGCTCGGTCACTACGGTACCATTGACCGTGACTACTCCGGCCTGGATATACTCATCGGCCTCACGACGACTGCACACACCGGCATTGGCCAGATACTTGTTCAGACGAATGGGCTCATTGGGATCGATGTTATCCTCCTTATACTGGATGCGCTTCTTCTGACTGTACTTTGCATTGGGATCGTAATCGGCAGAATGCTGACGATAGCCGTTCTGACCATATGCACCGGGACGATTGTAGCCACCTTTGCTGTAGCCACCCCCCCGCGTCTGATAGCCATCACGACTGTAGCCACCGTTCCGAGGCTGGTAGCCGCCTTGACGATTGTATCCGCCGCGTGGCTGATAACCACCCTGCTGCTGGTCGCTGCCATAGTGTGGACGATAGCCGCCACTGCGTGGCTGATAGCCACCCTGCTGGTAGCCTCCCGACTGATAGCCACCACCCTGCTGATAGCCACCTCCCTGCTGGGCATCACCGCCCTGACGGTAGCTGCCGGGACGGTAACCGCCCTGACGGCTATAGCTATGACGAGGCTGATAGCCACCCTCAGAAGCATTCGTACGCGGACGATAAGGACGGCGTGGCTGGGAATTAGAGGCTGAGCTCTGAAGCCCGGCACCAAATCCCTCCGGACGGAATCCTCCATCCTCATGCGCTGGCTTACTGGCTGGGTAAGCGCGCTGTACATGAATACGCGGACGCTGCGGTCTCCCGTCACTACGATATTCTCTCTGGTAGCCGACTGGCTTTGTGTAGCCCTCGCGGCTGCTGTCAGCCTTTTCAGTAGGCTTTTGCTGTGGTTTGTTCTCCAATTCTTCTGAATCCATATCTGTTCTTACTTTAGATGAGCCTCACGGCTCGTTAATATTATATGTCAATAAGTCTATTAAATACCTGTATAATTGTGCGGGGTGATAGCTTTCAACTCTGCTTTCACGGCATCACTTACCTGCAGACCGTCGACGAAGTCGTGGATAGTCTCCTCCGTAATAACCTTGTTTGTTCGCGTGAGAGCCTTGAGCGCCTCGTAGGGATGAGGATAGCCCTCACGGCGAAGGATGGTCTGAATGGCCTCTGCCACCACTGCCCATGTGTTGTCGAGGTCGGCATAGAGCTTCTCCTTATTGAGGATGAGCTTGCGCAGTCCCTTAAGGGTGCTCTGGAAAGCTATCAGCGAGTGGCCAAAGGGCACACCCACATTACGAAGCACCGTGGAGTCGGTCAAATCGCGCTGCAGACGGCTCACCGGCAGTTTCTGTGCAAGGAACTGCAACAAGGCATTGGCGACACCAAGATTGCCCTCACTATTCTCGAAGTCAATGGGGTTCACCTTGTGGGGCATAGCGCTCGAGCCTACTTCTCCCGCCTTAATCTTCTGCTTGAAGTACTCCAAGGAGATGTACATCCAGAAATCACGGTCAAGGTCTATGAGAATGGTATTGATACGGCGGAGAGAATCGAAGAGGGCGCCCAAAAAGTCGTAATTGCTAATCTGAGTGGTGTACTGCTCCCTTCTGAGTCCAAGCTTCTCGCTGACAAAGCGATTGGCAAACTCCCGCCAATCGTACTGGGGATAGGCCACATGATGAGCGTTGAAGTTGCCCGTAGCTCCACCGAACTTGGCGGTGATTGGGCAGGACTTGAGGCTGTCAAGCTGCTCCTCGAGACGATAGACGTAGACCATGACCTCCTTGCCCAAGCGCGTGGGTGAAGCGGGCTGGCCATGGGTGCGGGCCAGCATGGGCACCTCCTTCCACTCCTCTGCATAGGTGCGCAGCTGGGCGATAAGTTCCTCCAGCATTGGATAGTAGACGTCTGCAAGCGCTTCCTTAATGGCCAGAGGTGCACTGGTGTTATTAATGTCTTGCGAGGTCAGACCAAAATGGACAAACTCCTTGTAGCTGTCGAGCCCTCCAATCGCGTCGAATTGCTCCTTGATGTAGTACTCAACAGCCTTCACATCGTGATTGGTCACTTGCTCTATGTCTTTCACACGCCTTGCACCTTCCTCGTCGAAATCCTTATAAATGGAACGAAGCCTGGGGAAGAGATTGTGGTCAATTCCCGAGAGCTGAGGCAGAGGAATCTCACAGAGTGAGATGAAATACTCAATCTCTACATGAATGCGGAAACGAATTAGGGCATACTCTGAGAAGTATTTTGCCAGGGGCTCAGTCTTTGATCTGTAACGGCCGTCAATAGGCGAGATTGCAGTCAGTGCATCCAGTGTCATAATCTAATATTCTATATTAACTCTGCAAAATTAGCAATTAAAATCGGAAGGTAAGGACCATAGAGTTATAAAGTTTCTAAAAAGGGAGAAAAGAGCAAAGATTCCGACAATATGAAAGCCGCAGGAGTGAGCGTAGAGTGCAAAACGAAAAGTCCCTGCAATTCCGAAGAACCACAGGGACACACCCCAAAGTGGGCGTTGACGGATTCGAACCGCCGACCCTCTGCTTGTAAGGCAGATGCTCTAAACCAACTGAGCTAAACGCCCT
>ONMG01000068.1 GCA_900318855.1 uncultured Prevotella sp. | reverse complement strand
CTGGTACAGCCTTCAGGGCATGCGCCTTTCCGGTAGACCTTCCTTACCCGGCCTTTATATTCATCATGGACGGAAATACATTGTTAGATAAGTAGAATATGAAAATGCATTATACAACACCCAAATCTTCGTGTCTGACGTGCGAGGGCGAGCATTTGTTGGCAGGTGGCGACAGTTCCACTCCGTCGGCCTATCAAGGGCGGCATGTCTATCTAAATCTTGATGATAATGCTCGTATTCTTGATGATGGTGAAATGGGTGATGCCGGTGAAGGGCGGGCCAAATCGGACACATACGGCGTGTGGGACGAAGAATGAAAGCTTGATTGGACACATGGCAATATAGATGGCGATAAGTTTTGTCCGACTCGGGGCATTTCTCTGCATCCCGTCAATTAGTTGTCATTACTGTAGAAGCCGTGGAATAGGTATGGTAATAATTAAAGAGCACCCGCTTGCAGTATTAAGATTGCAGGCGAGTACTCTTTTTGTTTGATGCCGTAGATGGGATGACACTGATGGCGATAGCTGTATGCAGGGCGATCTTGGAATGACTTCTAAAATCGATGGAAGCTGAACGGAGAGAAGTTGACGGCATGGCGTGGAAACCGGTGGGGCTCAATACCTTCGCTTCTCTATGCATTAGTGCTGAACAATGCAGGAGGCTGTTAAGCCAGCCCCTCCTCTTGGTCTTCTGCCTGTTCCTGCTCCCGTTTGCGCTGGTCAATCTTTTGGAAGTCCTTTTTCTCGAGCTTGAAGTCGGCACCAAGATATTTCTCCTTCACCGTCTTGTTGGCGGCCAGTTGCTCTGGAGTGCCATGGAAGAGGATGCGACCCTCAAAGAGCAGATAGGCGCGGTCGGTGATGTTGAGCGTCTCATGCACATTGTGGTCTGTGATGAGGATGCCGATGTTGCGGAATTTTAGCCGCCAGACGATGTGTTGGATGTCCTCCACGGCAATGGGGTCGACTCCGGCAAAGGGCTCGTCCAACATGATGAATTTCGGGTCAATGGCCAGGCAGCGTGCAATCTCGGTGCGTCGGCGCTCGCCTCCCGAAAGGCGGTCGCCCTTGTTTTTGCGTACTTTGCCCAATCTGAACTCGGCGATGAGACTTTCCATCTTGTTGATGCGCTCCTGATGGGTAAGCTTGGTCATCTCGAGCACGCTCATGATATTGTCTTCCACACTCATCTTCCTGAAGACACTGGCCTCCTGGGGCAGATAGCCGATGCCGGCACGTGCACGCTTGTAGACAGGATACTTCGTGATGTCCTGGTTGTTGAGATACACGTGGCCCGCGTTGGGGACAATGAGTCCCGTAGTCATATAGAATGAGGTAGTCTTACCGGCGCCATTGGGTCCGAGCAGTCCTACAATCTCGCCTTGTCTGACATTGATAGTCACTCCGTCGGCCACAGTTCGTTTGCCGTAGCGCTTCACCAGTCCTTCGGTGCGCAGCTCCACCGTTCCAGTTTCGTTGTTAATCGTTTGGTCCATGCTTGATGCTTTGTAGTGGCAAAATTAGCAAAAAAGTGGCTAATTAGACTTATTATTGCTAAATCTCTTTGGCCGAGTGTCTTTTTTTAGTTGAATTTATCTACTTTTGCATATTGATAATGAGGATACAGCTATGTTAATATTGAGATTACTGAATAAGTACCTTACCACCTTCGGACGTTACTTGATGCTGATGGGCCGCTCCTTCAGCCGTCCGGAGCGCATGCGCATGTTTCTCAAGCGCTATGTGAAGGAGATGTCGCAGCTGGGCATCGACTCCATCGGTATCGTGCTCATCATCAGTTTCTTCTTTGGTGCAGTTATCTGTATCCAAATGAAGTTGAACGTGCAGAGTCCCTGGATGCCTCGCTGGGTGTCGGGATATATTACCCGTGAGATCATGTTGTTGGAATTTTCGAGCTCTATAATGAGTCTCATTCTTTCGGGAAAGGTAGGCTCCAATATAGCGTCGGAGTTGGGTACGATGCGTGTCACCCAGCAGATTGACGCCCTCGACATCATGGGTGTCAATTCGGCTAACTATCTCATTCTTCCTAAGGTGCTCGGCTTGGTGACCATTATGCCGTTCCTGGTCATTTTCAGTGCATTCACCGGAGTGCTGGGGGCATATGCCACAGCCTACATCGGTCACATCATTTCGCCGAGCGACCTCACTGCCGGTCTTCATCACGCCTTCAATGAGTGGTTTGTGTGGATGAGTATCATCAAGGGGCTGTTCTTTGCATTTATCATTGCCAGTGTGTCGTCGTATTTTGGTTATACCGTGGATGGCGGTTCTGTAGAGGTAGGCAAGGCCTCGACAAATGCGGTGGTCAATTCCAGTGTGTTCATCCTATTCTCCGACGTATTCCTCACCCAGCTCCTTTCCTGACCTTTTAGGGAGCAACAGATAGTGATTCATGATAGAAGTTAAACATTTATGTAAGTCGTTTGAAGACAAGGAAGTGCTTCACGACATCAGCGCCTGCTTCGATAATGGCAAGACCAATCTCATCATCGGGCAGAGCGGCAGCGGCAAAACTGTACTAATGAAGAATCTCGTCGGTCTGCTCCGGCCTACATCGGGAGAAGTGCTCTACGACGGACGCAATTTTGTAACGATGTCGAAGCACGACCAGGTGATGATGCGGCGCGAGATGGGTATGATTTTCCAAGGTGCGGCCCTCTTCGATTCCCTGACCGTACTGGAGAATGTGATGTTCCCACTTGACATGTTCTCTTCTATGAACTATCGTGAGCGGGTGAAGCGTGCGCAGGACTGTTTGGCCCGCGTCAATCTTGTCGAGGCACAGAATAAGTATCCTGACGAGATATCCGGTGGTATGCAGAAGCGTGTAGCTATAGCGCGTGCCATCGTGCTCAATCCCAAGTATCTCTTCTGTGACGAGCCCAATTCCGGTCTTGACCCTAAGACCTCGCTGGTTATCGATGAGTTGCTGCACAGCATCACTAAGGAGTACAATATCACGACTATCATCAATACCCATGATATGAATTCAGTGATGGGTATCGGTGAGAGCATCATCTTTATTTATAAAGGTCATAAGGAATGGGAAGGCACGAAGGACGATGTGATGAAGTCGACGAATGAGAAGCTCAACGACCTCGTGTTTGCCTCTGATCTCTTCCGGAAGGTAAAGGAAGTCGAGACCCAAGAACGATAGTATGGTATTCGTGTTAGCAGAAGCGGCAGAAAGTCGTGGGGGCGTGCCCTTTACTTTCTGCCGCTTCTGCTTAAATGTGATACACTGTCCAGAGAGTGAATCCGAGCTTGATAGTTATTCTAAGTACCAGTTGCCCTTGACATACACCATGGGCACTACAATTTCAGCATGGGTGTGGTCGCCATACTCGAGTTGCAGAAAGGCTTCGGCTCTGTGATGCAAGGTGTCGGCCTTCGATTGTAGCTTCTTCACCTCCTTGATTCCCTGGTGCTCTTCCTGCTGCTGCGCCATGAACATCTTGGCATTGTCGATGAGCTGACTGCGATAGCTTGCGGGGATTGAATCCTGGCGGAAATGACCATCGACAAAGGCTGCATAGTTGCCCCTCACAAGATAGAGATAGTATTGTCGGGCAGCCTCGCCTGCGAGGTCTGCCGGATGTGGCTTCTCAGTGCAGGACGCCAGCAGCAGGCCCGTTAGAACCAGAAAGAATAGACTTCGTTTCATCTGTCCCGCTTACTTCTGACGGATAAACACATTGATGGGGCAGCCATGCATAGGCCAGTTCTCACGTATCTTGTTCTCGAGGAAGCGTCGGTAAGGCTCCTTGATGTACTGGGGTAGGTTGGCGTAGAATACGAAGGAGGGTATCTGCGTGTTGGGCAGCTGTGTGCAGTATTTTATCTTGATATACTTGCCCTTAATGGAAGGAGGTGGCGTATTTTCAATGATGGGCAGCATTACCTCGTTAAGCTTTGATGTGCCCACGTGCGACTTGCGGTTGAGGTACACCTGCTTGGCCGACTCCAGCACTTTGAAGATGCGCTGCTTGGTGAGAGCAGAGGCAAAGATAATGGGAAAGTCGACAAAAGGAGCCATGCGCCGGCGGATAGCGTTCTTGAAGGTGTCGATAGCCTCCTGGCTTTTCTCCTCCACCAGATCCCATTTGTTGACAACGACGACCAGCGACTTGTTGTTCTTTTGGATGAGCTGGAAGATGTTCATGTCTTGGGTCTCAATACCGCGTGTGGCATCCAGCATGAGGATGCACACGTCGCTGTTCTCAATGGCTCTGATACTGCGCATCACGCTGTAGAACTCCAGGTCTTCCGACACCTTGTTCTTTTTTCTGATGCCCGCCGTGTCAACCAGATAGAAGTCGAAGCCGAATTTGGTGTAGCGGGTGTAGATGCTGTCACGGGTGGTTCCGGCTATCTCGGTTACGATGTTGCGATCCTCACCAATAAAGGCATTGATGATGCTCGACTTGCCTACATTCGGGCGCCCCACTACGGCGAAGCGGGGGATGTTGTCCTCGGTGGTCTCGTCGTTTTCTGCGGGGAGTCGGTCGAGGATGAGGTCGAGCAGGTCGCCGGTGCCACCGCCCGTAGCGGCACTGATGCACTGTGGCTCGCCTAAGCCGAGCTTATAGAATTCAGCAGCCTCGTAGGCTTCTCCGCTGTTGTCCACCTTGTTGGCCACCAGTACTACCGGCAGCTTTGTGCGGCGCAGGATATTGGCCACATCTTCGTCGAGATCAGTGATGCCGGTCTCCACGTCAACAAGGAACAAAACCAGGTCGGCTTCCTCGGTGGCAACGAGCACCTGCTTGCGTATGGCATCCTCGAAAATGTCATCAGAATTAACGACCCAGCCTCCAGTGTCGACAATCGAGAACTCCTTGCCGCCCCATTGGCATTTGCCGTATTGACGGTCGCGGGTGGTACCGGCAGTGTCGCTGACAATTGCCTGCCGGCTTTGGGTGAGTCGGTTGAAAAGTGTGGATTTCCCCACGTTGGGGCGACCCACTATGGCTACTAAGTTTGACATATTCTGTATTTTTAGGGTTAGGGTGTTAGGGTGGGGCGTCATTCGGGGTTGTAGCCGAAGCTGTCGAGTTCTTTCTGAGAGTTTCGCCAGTCCTTGTCCACTTTGACGAAAGTCTCCAGATAGATTCGCTTGCCGAAGAACTTCTCAAGCGCCTTTCGGGCTTCCGTGTTCACTTTCTTCAGTGCCACTCCCTGATGCCCGATGATGATGCCTTTTTGGGAGTCACGCTCCACATAGATGACGGCATTGATATGGATGTGATTCGGCGTCTCCTTGAAGCGCTCTACGCGTACTTCCACCGAGTAGGGTATCTCCTTGTCGTAGTAGAGTAGAATCTTCTCTCGAATGATTTCAGTGACAAAGAAGCGGGCTGGCTTGTCGGTCAGTTGGTCTTTGTCGAAGTAGGCCGGGCTCTCGGGTAACAGCTCCTTGATGCGTTTCAGGAGGATGTCGGTGCCGAACTTGTTTTTCGCCGAGATGGGCAGAATCTCTGCTTTAGGCAGCAGCTTATGCCATCGGTCGACGAGGTCGCCCAAATGCTTTTGGTCGGTCTCATCAATCTTGTTGATGAGCAGCAGCGCGGGGATGGTCATCTTGGCCACCTTCGAGAGAAAATCGGCATTTTTCTCGGGATTCTCCACTACATCGGTGACATAGAGCAGTATGTCGGCATCGGTGAGGGCTGACTCCGAGAAGGCCAGCATCATCTCCTGCATCTTATAGTTCGGCTTGAGCACGCCTGGGGTGTCGGAGAAGACAATCTGGCAGTCGTCGGTGTTGACGATGCCCATAATGCGGTGTCGAGTAGTCTGCGCTTTGAATGTAGCGATGCTGATGCGCTCGCCTACAAGTTGGTTCATCAGTGTGCTTTTGCCCACGTTGGGGTTGCCCACGATGTTCACGAATCCTGCCTTATGCATAGCTGTTAGTTACTTAAAAGCAAAGAGCGCATCATCTTATTGTGGGTAAGAAGGTGCGCTCTCTGCGATATCGTTATTGCTGTTATTTCGTAGCAGCCTTGGCTCCGTCGTAAGCCCACCTGTAATAGGAGGCCCCGTGGACGAAGCCTGCGCCGAAAGCTGTCAGGATGAGCTTGTCGCCTCGCTTCAGCTTGTTCTCGTAGTCCCACATGGTAAGTGGGATTGTTGCGGCACTGGTGTTACCGTAGCGCTGGATGTTGACCAGAAGCTTCTCGGGTGCTACGCCGACGCGCTTGGCCACAGCCTCCTCAATGCGCAAGTTGGCTTGATGAGGAATTATCCAGTCGACATCATCGGCAGTGAGTCCGTTGCGCTTCATGACTTCCTTCACGTCGTTGCTCATGTCGGTCACAGCATAGCGGAACACGGTGCGTCCCTCCTGATAGAGGAAGTGGAGCTTGTGGTCGACGGTGAACCGTGAGGGTGGGCAGACCGATCCTCCAGCCTTCATGTGGAGGAAGGGCAGGCCTTTGCCGTCGGTACGCAGGAATGAGTTCTGCAGCCCTACGTCCTCGTCCTCTGTGCCTTCAATGAGCACTGCTGCGGCACCATCGCCGAAGAGCACGCAGGTGGCACGGTCGGTGTAGTCGACGATAGACGACATTTTGTCGGCTCCGATAAGGATGATGCGTTTGTATCGCCCACTTTGAATCATTGAGGCAGCGATGTCGAGCGAATAGAGGAATCCGCAGCAGGCAGCTTCGAAGTCGAAGGCAAAAGCATTCTTCAGTCCTAGTTTGCCGAGCACGATGGATGCCGTCGAGGGAAACTTGTAGTCAGGAGTCGTGGATGTGACGATGAGCGCGTCGATGCTGTCCGGGTCGACTCCCGTCTTTTGCAGAAGCTGCTTGGCAGCCTTGCGTGCCATATAGCTTGTGCCGAGACCTTCTTCGGTGAGGATGCGTCTCTCCTTGATGCCAACGCGCGTTGTAATCCACTCATCGTTGGTGTCGACCATGCGCGAAAGTTCCTCGTTGCTGAGGACATAATCGGGCACGTAGCCACCAACCCCAGTGATTATGGCGTTGATCTTAGCCATTGTTATTCAGCAGTTTCCTTTACCACAGCCACCTTACCACGGTAGTAGCCGCAGTTGGGACATACTGTGTGATACACATAGTAAGCGCCGCAGTTGGGGCATACAGCCAGTGTAGGGGCTACTGCCTTGTCGTGAGTTCTTCTCTTGAGTGTACGAGCTTTTGATTGTCTTCTTTTAGGATGTGCCATAATGTTTTAATGTTTTAACTTTTATCTTTCAGTTGTTTGAGCGCCTCCCAGCGCGGATCCACAGTCTCATTCTGTTCGCTTTCAGCCCTTCGGGAGAGCTGCTCCTCATCAGCGGAATAGCGCTTGAGGAGTTCAGTCATGGCAGGATTGCAGCTTCCAGGTGCGTGCACGTGCCTGATGGGAACGGCGAGCTCAATGAATTCGTAGACGAGCCATGCGATGTCGAGTATTCCTTCGTTCTCGGGCACCGTAATAAGGTCATCGTCCTCTGAGTAGGTTTCTCCCAGTTTGGCTACAACGCGGTTGTCGGTTTCAATGGGCTGATCCATGTCCTCGAGGCAGAGGTCGCAACTCACGACCACCGTGCCCTCGGTATGGAAGTCAAGCTCATAGACACCCGCATTGTGATGTATAGTGAGGCTTACGCAAAGATGCCCCTTATGGAGATCGGGCGCCTGGACGGCTTCAAAGAAACCGTCGGTCAGCTCGTATTCCATGTGGGCACTCTCTCCCTTCAGACCTTTGAGGTCGATCTTGAATGGCTCTAAACTATACATAACCACACTTTGGGCTGCAAAGTTACTTATTTTTTCCGAAACCAACAAAGAATGCTTTCCTTTTTTCTATTTCCTCAACTTCTTCAGGTTCTTATGATTTGTTGGGTCTCGGTGATAATTCCTGGTTTCCCTCTTGCCTGCTGATTCGTAACCAGGAATACTTCGCTTGTTCACGGTTTCGCTTCCGGTCCGAAGAAACTTATTTTCACGGGCCCTGTAAGTCCAGCCTTGACGAGTGGCGAATCTTTGGTGAAGTAGTTCCAAGTGGTGAATGCGCGGCGTTTACTCTGCGGACGCCGGGTTCCGTCGGTAAGCCAATGGGGCAGAGCCTTGACGGGGCGGCCAACCTCTTTCAGCGTGGTGTGCCACCATTCTGTGCAGTCTTCCGGTTTTCCATATTCCAGGTCGTCGGGGAAGCGTTCCTCACCAATGAGCATGTTGGTCCAGTTCACAGCCACCTCAATGGTGATGGTGTTCTTTCCCGGGTGCAGTCGGCCTGTGATGTCAAGATTGTAGGGAGCATACCACAAGGTGTCGGCGGGTGAACTGTTCACCTTTGCCGACGCGATGTCGCTCATCTCGCCTAATGAGAGTGTCACTCTGTCTGTGTTACGTAACATCTTCTTGGTCAGATGGAAGTCGGTTTTGTAGACGGCAGTCCCGGCAAAGTACTTGATGCGTTCGTCCGCGTTTTGGCTGAAGTCGCTGAGCTTCATTTCTTTAATAAAGAAAGGTGTGTTGAGCTTTGGGCGGAATGCTACTTGCCAGGGATGGTCGAGTGTAACCGTCTCCCGCAGAAATACGGGTCTCAGCTGAGTATTTCCGGCTGCGATGTCTGCGGCTGATGCCTTTTGCCGGAAAACTACGAAGCGCGATTGCCAGGGAGCTAAGTTGAGCTCAACGACAGTACGGCCGTCCTCGAAGTGCCATCTTTCCAAATTGCTTGTCCGTCCGTTCTCTGCCGTCCAAAGCTCCGGTTTGAGCCCTTCTGTGCGTAGTGATACGGTGCATTGCTGGGAGGAGTCGGAGAGGTTCGCCACATAGAAGATATCGGCATCGTCGGTGCGACGGTGTACTATCTCTCCTGTTCCTTTGAGGAATTTGAAGTCGGGGGCCATCCGCAGAGTCTGCATGGCTTCGTCCGTATTGTTGAACAATCTTCTTCCTTGCCAGTGGTTCCAGATGCTGTCGGCAATATGTCTGACAATTCCGTCGCATTCAGGATAGCCCGACAAGCTCGGTGACCTGACAGGGCGTTTCGCTACTATCACTGCGGCCCCCTGCTCCAAGAGTTTTCCCATCTTCAGCAGCACGTCAGGCTCCATACTGCCGTCGGTGGCTATCTGCAGCAGAGGGTAGCGGCGGCCGGAGGGCAGTATCGTCATTCCATTGCTGACGCGGATGTCCTGCGAGGTGAAGTCAGTCACGGCTATGGCATCGACATAGTTCTCGCCTATATGGTCGTTGCTCACGATGAGCCGGTCGATGACCTGCTGACCTTGCTGAAGCATATACTGGCAGCGCCCTAAATAATGAAAAAAGGCTTTGCCTAAAGGGAACCAGGGCTGGAAACGGCTGAAATGTGTGCCCCACCACCCCATGGTGTTGCCCGGTTGGAACTGGTCGCCGAAGGGTTGCAGTACCCATTGATGCAGGGAGAAGCGGTTGACTCCGCTTACCATTGCTCCCTCCGCCGAAGGCTTCAGAAAGTTGGGGTCTTCCGTCCAATGGGCATTCTGGGGTTGAGTCGAGAAGCTCTCTGAGCCCACCACGCCGTGGCCTCCGGCTCGGGCTCCTGCGGCCACGTTATATTCAATTCTGCCGTCGCCGTGCGTCCAGAACTCCCCATACGGAATGTCGGGAATCTGCGCCCCCGCGTCGGCGTAGAACAGTCCCCAGTAAGGCTCGGCCTCTAACAGGAGACCCTCGGCATTCGCTTTCTCCTTGGCCTCCTTCCATGTGGATTCATTGAGGAGTTGCGGCATCACTTCCCAATAGTCGTGCATGAAGCGCGCCGCCACGCCGGCAGCGTAGCCTGTGGTGTCCTTTCCGAGGCTGAGCAGCAGTGGCAGGAAGGGTGTGGGATCGTAGCCTCTCAGTTTCTTGAAAGCCTCTGTGGCATGCTCTCCCCAGTCCTGCACACCTGCCTCATAGCTGTCGATAAAGATATGGCGGAAGGTGGTGCCGAAATAGCTTCCGATGTGCTGGCGAAGAGGTTGCAACACATGGTCCCAGTGCCAACGGTTCTTAGTGCCGTCAATTTTGTCCACTTCGAGCGAGTTCGCCCCCACGTCGTCGGGGGTAGGGTGTGTGACAGCCATAGTCGGGCAGAGTCCGATGCGGTAGATGCGCCATAGCCCCTTGGGCACCTTCCAGCTTAGTGTTCCGTTGGCATCGCACTGTCCGAGGACTGCGTGCTGTCCGGCAGCGTTGCCTTTGAGTCCTACTGCCACCACGGCCACGTCGCTGTAGAGTGTGGGCTGGTTAGGATTCTCACCGGTGCCAAGGTTTTGGGTGAGCGTGGGTTTCACGAGTCGGATGGTCTGCTTGGCCCCGTTTCCTTCCACATCGGTGCTGCTGCTTACGAGGTGTTTCATGCCTCGGCCCTCGTCAATCCAAGGCCCCCCGGTAGTTGAGTAGCCCGGGGCGTTGTGCAGACCCAGTTCCAGCCCGAGTCTTTGCGCCTCATGGCAGGCCCATGCGAGCAGTTCCCAGTAGCGGTTGCTGCGGTAACGGTTCTCGGGCCATGGACAATTGGCGATAGGAGCGCTGCTGCCCATGACTTCAGAGGTGAGGTTGAAAATGGTGGCTCCGCCGATACCTTCTGCTTTCATCGACTCCAAATCCTTGGTGATG
>ONMG01000191.1 GCA_900318855.1 uncultured Prevotella sp. | reverse complement strand
GAGGGACAAGCTTGCCAGTCTTCGGATCACGAGTGCACTGCTCGGGCTTGAACTTGTAAGCTCCGTGGCTGGTGCCGATAGAGATGGCGAGGCTGTCGCAGCCAGAACGCTGGCTGAAGTCGATGACTTCCTCGGGCTTGGTATAGTGAGACTCCTCAGATGAAACCTCGTCCTCAACACCGGCGAGCACACCCAGCTCAGCCTCTACGGTTACATCATACTTGTGAGCGTATTCCACGCACTTGCGGGTGAGCTCGATGTTCTCTTCGTAAGGCTTGCTGCTGCCGTCAATCATCACGCTGGAGAAGCCCAGGTCGACACAGTCCTTCACGAGTTCGAAGGTGTCACCGTGGTCGAGGTGAAGCACAATCTCGGGATGATGGCAACCCAGACTCTTGGCATACTCTACAGCACCTTGTGCCATATAGCGCAGAAGGATAGGGTTGGCATAAGCGCGCGCACCCTTCGAAACCTGCAGGATGACAGGTGATTTCAACGTAGCAGAGGCAGTGATGATGGCCTGCAGCTGCTCAAGATTGTTGAAGTTGAATGCGGGAATGGCATAGCCGCCACTGACGGCTCTCTTGAACATCTCGCGCGTATTGACGAGACCTAATTCTTTGTAGTTAACCATAATACAATATAATAATAAATGTTCTTATACGTCCTTAATTCGCAATTGCAAAGTTAGCGCATATATTTCGCAAGGCAAAAGAATCCGCATTAAAAAAAATTAAAGTGCCGGCGCTATAACCGGCACTTTACGTATTACCTAAGTTTTGGCTGAGGAAGGGGCTCCCCGAGTCTTCTGCATCCGTGGCCTTGGCCTTGTGATGCGGCGCGACCTGTCTGAGCGACTGCTCTTACAGGCTCTCGCGCAGTATCTGCATCACTTCTTCGTCGGTGAGCTTATGGTAGCCGGCGTCCAGAATGAAGGTGCCCTTGGCAATGCCTTCTATCATGTCGGGGGTGGCGCCCAGCTCGCCGATGGTCAGTGGCAAGCCGATTTCTCGCATCCAGTCCTTCAGTGCGTCGAGACCTTCCAAGGCCACCTGCTCGTCGGTCTTGCCTGCTGTGGGTATGCCCCAGATGTTGTGGGCAAAGCGCACAAATTTGGGAAGTCCGTAGGGCAGCACTAAATGATAGTAGGCCATCGAGACGGCTGCAAGGGTATAGCCGTGGGGAGCATGTGTCCATGCGCCCACTGAGTGGCCCAGCATGTGCACCTCCCAGTCTTCCGTCTTGCCGCACCCCAGAAGTGTGTTGAGAGCCCAGGTGGCGGTCCACATGATGTTGCTGCGTGCCTCATAGTCGTGAGGATCGGCAACGGCTTTGCGTGAGGCTGCGATGAGACCGCGCATCAGACCTTCGGCGAGATAGTCGGATGTGTTGTCGTCGGTGCCCGAGAAGTATTGCTCCATGATGTGGCTCATGATGTCGTAGATGCCCGCCTTCATCTGTTCTGTGGGAACTGTGAAGGTGAACTCGGGGTTGAGCACCGAGAAGCGGGGCATGAGACGGTCGTCGAAGACGTGACCCACTTTCAGCGTGTGGACGGCGTCGGTGATGACGGAACCGGCATTCATCTCGCTGCCGGTGCCGGCCATGGTGAGTACGCATGCCACGGGCGGAATCGGCTGTCCTTGAGGCGGATTCTGCTGGTGCAGGAAGAAGGCGTCCCAGAAGTCGCCTTCATAGTTGACGGCTGCTGCCAGTGCCTTGGAATAGTCGCACACGCTGCCTCCGCCGACGGCTAGGATGAGGTCGGCCTGATGCCGACGTGCCAGGTCGACACCTTCCTGAAGTTTCTCCAAGGTGGGATTCGACATCACGCCTGGATTCTCCACTACGTTCTTGCCCGCTTCCTTGAGCACGGCCATCACTTTGTCATAGATACCATTGCGCTTGATACTTCCTCCGCCGTAGTTGAGCAGGATGTTTGGACCAAAATGGGTTAGCTCTTCTTTCAGTCCATTGAGCGCGTCAGGGCCAAAATAGAGCTTGGTGGGATTGTGATAAACGAAATTACCGATCATATGTTTGGGTTTTAGGGTCAGCGGACTGAAGCCTTGAGCTTGGCGGCAAGCGCCTTGGCCCACAAGTCGTAGGCTGCCTGATTGGGATGTGGGTTGCTTGGCTTATAGAAGAAACGCACGTTCTTGAGCGTGATGCCGCAGGTCTTCGTGATGTCGATGACAGGAATGCCGGCCTCTTTGCACATGCGCCGTTGGAATTTTATCAATGCCTGCCACTGTCTCCCCCTGCGGGTGCGCTTCAGTGCGGCGGCGTTGATGCTGCCGTCGCTGTTCAGGAGTGCCGGGTCGTTATAGTCGTAGTTGAAGTAATAGGGTATAACCCAGTAGAACTTCGTCGTCGGTAGGTTTTTCTTCAGATAGGCGAATAATCCCCTGTAGGCGGAGTAGAGGCTGACGTGGTCGGTCCATTTCATGGGGTCGAACCACTCCTTGGAGTCGTTGCCGGTGAAATAGAGCGTGTATTCCAGCGATTGCGGAGCCTGACGTAGCCTCACTTCCATGCCCGTGTTCATGGTGTTCACCCTCACCTTGCGACCAAAATGGTAGCAGTAGTGAATGGTTAGCGTGCTGTCGCCATTGTCAATGGCGGTCCATCCGGCGCCGTAAGCGTGCTGTGCCATTTCGCGGATGATGTCGCCGGTGGTCATCGCGGGAGTCACGTGGATGGCCACTTTGGCACTTTTATTGATGATGTAGATGGTGCCTGCTCGTTGGGGCGTGCGCGTTATTGAGAGGCAGGTGCCTGTGTCGGCAGCAGTGGTGTAGGGAAGGGTAATCATCGCTCCAGCCTTGCGCTTACTTTCGGGGACGGAAGCTACCACGTGGGCAAAATTCTTGTCCGCATACTGCCTGGCAGCTTCCAACGAGCTAAAGGGGCCCTGCTGCAAAGCCCGCTTTGTGCCCTGCATCCAAGGCTGGTCCTTCAGCGAACCTTCGGTTGTGCCGTCGGGAGCAAAGAGATTAATGTCGTTGGTGTTCTCGAGCAGAACCAAGTCAATGGGCAGCCGTCCTTTTTGTGCCACCAGCAGCTTGGCTCGGCCGAGTGTGCCGTTGAGCATGAAGGGCTCCGAGGTGGTGCCGCCGTACGACATGATGTGATAATTGAGTGAGTCGATGAATGTCATGCCCGTGAGCTTTCCCAACAGCGGTTGCCAGGGGCTGGTGTCGCCAAGGCTGTCGAACAGGGTCCAAAAGGTCTTTCCGCTTAGCGACTGAGCGGTGGCAAAGGAGGGGAGAAGGGTGAGCCACATGATGATGCCCCATAATCGATGTTTCATATGCTAAAGTTTTAAATGGCCCATGATATAGGGTTAGACGCCGGAAGCACTGCGAATGTCGGTGCCGCCTTCTTACGGTTTGGGGCGGTAGCTGCAATGCTGGTGATTCGG
>ONMG01000190.1 GCA_900318855.1 uncultured Prevotella sp. | reverse complement strand
GTGGCATCCAGCAGCCGTGCCCTCGTCGACACACAAGTGAAAGATGAGGACGGTGGACAGGTAGCCACGGTGACAGTGACCAGCGAGGATTTGCGCACCAGCACAGTCTACACCATTCATGCCAAGAGCACAGCCACAGGCATACATAGTGTGAAGACCGTGAATAGCGACGGTGTCGTCTACGACCTCCAGGGCCGTCGTCTGATGGGCACACCTGCTCATGGTGTCTACATCCGTGGCGGAAAGAAGTTCGTCGTGAAGTAGCTTTCCGACTGATATCGACTACTATAATAAAGGGGCTCTCTACTTGCTATGAGTAGGGGCCCCTTTATTATAATAGGTACAGCAATACCGTCCCCACTCAGTCGAGCAGATGGAATCGGCCACCGGGCAGTGCTTTCACCACGCCCTTCATCTCCATTTGGAAGAGCATCGGACTCAGGCTCGAAAAAGCAATGCCCGTGAATCGTGCGAGGGTGCTCGCGTCGATGTCGCCATGTTCACGAAGAGCTGTAGCCACCTTCTGCTCATCGGCTGATAGCTGAACGAAGAAGCTGCGCTCTATCCCCTTGGCCTGTGCTTCCTGCAGCCTGACCTCGTTTTCCCATCCCATGAGTTTCACGAAGTCGGCTGCATTGCTGATGAGATGCGCTCCATTGTCACGGATGATGTTGTTGCAACCCTCACTGTAGGGCGCCGTCACGGGTCCCGGGAAGGCAAAGACCTCACGGTTGTAGTCGTTGGCCATGCTGCAGGTGATGAGCCCGCCTCCGTGAGCCGCACTTTCTACCAGGATTGTGGCGTCGGCTATTCCTGCCACAATACGGTTGCGCCTCACGAAGTTACGCTTGTCGGCGTTCGTGCAGGTGAAGTGTTCCGTGAGCAGGCCCCCTTGCTTGGTCATCTGTTCTGCTGTGGCCTTATGGCGGGGTGGATAGAGCTCGTCGAGTCCGTGAGCCAGTACTGCCACCGTCTCAAAACCATTGTTCAAAGCTCCGCGGTGGGCGCAGATGTCGACACCATAAGCCAGGCCACTGACAATGAGCAGACGTGGTACGAAGGTGCGAAGATCGGCGATGAAATGGCGGATAATGTCCTCACCGTAGACGGTGCAGTGGCGTGTGCCCACTATGCTCACCACCTTGGCCGCATTGAGATTGGCGTTGCCCCGATAGAATATCACGAGGGGTGCGTCGTTGCATTCTGCGAGGCGTCGCGGGTAACGGTCGTCGCCCAGACAGATGATGTCAACGTCATGCTCCTTGTCCCATTCCAGCTCTTCGAGTGCGCGCTGCCAGTGGCATTGCCAGTCGTGGAATAGGGCTGTGAGCTTGGGCGAGGCCTCGGCATCCACCTGACGGATGTCGGAAGCGTGAGCGAGCAGTTCGGCGCCTGAGCCAACCTTGTTATAGAGTCGGCGCACGGCCGAGAGATTGTAGTAGCCGATGCGCGCCAGCGTCATCATGCTGAGAATCTCGCGCTCACTTGGCATGGTCGTCTTCCCCGATGAATTTACTGAAGGCTCGGTCGTAGTCCTCGCTCACCCCAAGCCGTCCGTTGATGAGGCACACCAAGGTGACGATGCTCTTGAAGCACAGCTTGTTGTCGGAAGCCCGGTAGATGTCCTGATTGAAGATGTAGCGGACACCCTCCTTGCGTAGGCCGAGGCGCGAAATAAACACGTCGTCGCAGTGCAAGGGGTATTTGTATTCAAGGCTCATTTTCGCCACTACGGCATCCACCCCCTTGCGGTGCATCTCAGCAAAGCTGAGACCTGTGGAGAGGAGGAAGAGATGGCGTGTGTGCTCGGTGTAGTGGAGGTAGTTGGCATTGTTGACGATGCCTTCGATGTCGCATTCATAGTCGCGCACCTCCATTTGGGTTTCGTAGATATATTTCATAATTGTTTGAGATATTCGTATCCGAATCGGCAGCGCAGACAGTCCCGGCGGTCGCAGTAGCTGTTCTTGAGCTGAATGAGCGCCTGGCTGTCGCCGGCATTGTCGACCGTCAGTCCGCAGTCTTTCCACATTCTGACGATATGGTTGTCTTCGGCCCGCAGCTGTTCGAGGAAGTCGAAGGCCCGGTCGCAGAGCCGGTCGTCGTCTCTGTGGCGCCCGTAAGCGAAGAGCATGGGAATGGCTGCATTGATGATTACGCTGAGCAGCGAGGAGTCCGAGAGCCGCTTGCTGCGCTTGGCACTTGCTGCGCCGAAGGTGTAATGGTTCTCCCAATACGGGCTCACTGACGTGACCAACAGCTGCTTGGCTTCCTTCAGTGTGGTGCAGTCGATGAGAGCGCTCAGCGAGCACCGGCGGTGGTAGCAGAGCGTAGCGAGTTGGGAGATGCGGATGTAGGGGAAGTTCTGCGGCCGGAGTCTGAGGAAGCGCCACAGCTTGTAGTCGATGGGGCGCAGACTGTATTTGTGGGCTAGAAACCGATACTCTGAGCGGAGCTTACGGAAATAGGCGTCGCCCATGGCTTCCTCCCGGTGGCGCGCCGTCAGCGATTCGGGTTCCAAGAGTCCGGCCTGCCCGAAGAACAGAGCCTCAATCTGGAAGAGGTCGTCGCGCACATGGTCGACATCCCGCATGGGTATAGCCTTGGCCCAGGTTTCGAAGGCCTCGCCGTTGATGCCGAATCCGTAGGTGCGGGCCAGCGTGATGAAGTAGGCATCCTCCCAGGAGCCATCGCAGCCGGAGGCCCTGTTCCGGATGGCCTCTGTCTTCTCTTCCAGGCGCTCGGTCTGCAGGGCGCTCATCCAGCTGTGCACCGTGAGCCGTGGCAGCTTGGGGATGATGCGGTAGCAGGGAGGATAGTTGTCGGTGGTGAGTAATTCGCCGTAGTGGTCCTTCACGCTCTGGGGCACCTGCAAGACAAGCTGCGGAGGCACACTGCCGCTGTGAGTGGTCACAGGGGGGCCTGCCTCGCCCACTACGTGCAGGATGACGTTGTCGTAGGCACTGTCCTTGTCGTGCCCATGCAGGAACCAGTCCGACGGCTTGAGGTGGATTTCCACATTACCCACCCACAGCGTGCCGCCGATGCGCACCTTGGCATTGAAAAAGTCGGGACCGGCATTGCGGTTGTGCAGGCCGGGGTCAATGACTTCCACCTCTTTTCCATCGTCCGTCCGAAGAGACTCCAGCGGGAGCAGCCGGTGCTTCCATACATAATGCAGCAGCTCTTCCATCATATTGCTTTCAGGCATAAAGTTAAAGATGTTGCAAAGCTAACAAT
Source organism: uncultured Prevotella sp. (assembly GCA_900318855.1). GTDB lineage: Bacteria > Bacteroidota > Bacteroidia > Bacteroidales > Bacteroidaceae > Prevotella. The sequence continues at coordinate 3,348 of ONMG01000190.1, read as the reverse complement.
ATTTTCTCAGATTCTATGGACTGCAAGGAAATAAATTACTAACTTTGTAGTCTAAGACTTATCATTCACACTAAATTAATACTATTATGAAAAGACTATTGTTACCATTACTCGCCCTTTCAGTGGCCTTCTGTGTGCAGGCTGCGCAGCCGCTGAGCGTTAGCTCGCCCAATGGAAAACTGAAGTTGGAGGTGAGGGCTGAGACGGGAAAGCCGGTCACTTATGCGCTGAGCTTCCAGGGACAGTCGCTTATCAGCGCGTCACCCATCTCGATGACCCTGCAGAACGGCAGGGTGCTTGGCGGAGCCGACCGGCTGAAGGCATCTGCCGTGACCAGCCACCGCGGTTCCATAGCGTCACCGCTCTACAAGAAGAGCACAGTGAGCGACGACTACAATCAGCTGTTGCTCAGTTTCAAGGATTTCAGCATTGTCTTCCGGGCCTACGATGAGGGTGTGGCCTATCGCTTCAGCTTGGTGTCGAAGCGCCCCTTCAATGTGAAGGCGGAGCAGGCCACCTTCCATTTTGCCAAGGACTGGCCGTGCACCGTCCCCTACGTTAGGGGCGATTTCTCGAAGCGCCCCGACCCCATAACGGCGCAGTTCAGCAACTCGTTCGAGAACACCTACACGCGCACGGTGCTCTCGAAGCTTGACGCTCAGAAGCTGATGTTCCTGCCCCTCATCGTGGAGGCCGACAACGGAGTGAAAGTGAATATCACCGAGTCGGCTCTTGAGAACTATCCTGGCATGTTCCTGCGTAACGTCGGTGGCGGCCAGGAACTCTCAGGGGTGTTCGCCCCGATGCCCTCCGAGCTCAATACCAATGATGCCGGCCATCTGGAGGTGCCTGTGGTGAAGCGCCACGACTATCTTACCTCATGCAACAAGAATGCCAACTTCCCCTGGCGCATCATCAGCGTTACCAGCAGCGATGAGCAATTGCTGGGCAACGATATGGTCTACCGGCTGGCCGAGGCCTCGCGCATCAAGGACATCTCATGGATAAAGCCCGGGATGACCTCGTGGGACTGGTGGAACGACTGGAGCCTCTTCAAGGTGGACTTCAAGGCGGGCATCAACACGCAGACCTACAAGTATTTCATCGACTTTGCCGCCCGATACCACGTGCCCTATGTGCTCATTGACGATGGCTGGTCGAACCGTGCCAACCTCTTCGAAGTGGTGCCCGCTATGGATATGCCCGAGCTGGCTCGCTATGCCAATAGCAAGGGAGTGGGCTTGCTGCTGTGGTCATCGATGCAAGCCTTCTCCAAGGATATGGACAAGCTCTGCAAGACCTACTCGGAGATGGGCTACAAGGGATTCAAGGTGGACTTCATCGACCGTGATGACGCCCAGGCCGAGAACTTCCTCTACAAGGTGGCGGCAACGGCGGCCAAATACCATATGATTATCGACTTCCACGGCATCCATAAGCCAGCAGGCATCACGCGCACTTACCCCAACGTGGTGAACATGGAGGGCGTCGACGGTCAGGAGAACGTGAAGTGGGCTACAATCGCACAGTTCGACCAGACCACCTACGACGTCACAGTGCCTTTCCTGCGCAATATGGCCGGTCCGATGGACTACACCCAGGGAGCCATGCTCAACGGCACCCGCTCGAGCTACCGCCCTTCCAACTCGCAGCCCATGAGCCAGAACACGAGGGCTCATCAGCTGGCTGAGTATGTGGTGTTCTTCTCACCGCTCAACATGCTTTGCGACAGCCCCACCCGCTACATGGACAACGATGCCTGCACGCGCTTCATTGCCGACTGCCCCACGGTGTGGGACGAGACGGTGCCTTTGAAGAGCCAGCTGGGTGAGTATGTGGCCGTGGCGCGCCGCAAGGGCAGTACCTGGTATGTGGGGGCCATCACGGGATGGACAGCCCGCGACCTGAGTCTTGACCTGAGCTTCCTGAAGAGTGGTGACTTCAAGGCCGAGACCTTTGCCGACGGTCCCAACGTAGACAAGGTGGGTGAAGACTATCAGCAGACCACCGTTGACGTGCCTTCCAATCGGGTGATGAAGGTCCATCTGGCTGCTGCCGGGGGCTTTGTCATGAAGATTACCCGTAAGTGACTCGAGTGCCTGAAGCGATGCTCCGTGTGGAACATTTAGGTAATAGCAGGGCGCCCTTTCCACGGTTTGCGCTCCTATTGCCGCAGAATCACGTTATGCCATTGGCCGAACTCTTCGGATAGAGAGTCACCCACCGCCTCGCGATAGGGCACTGAGGGCGATGATGAAAGGCCCAATGCAGGGATGGTGTTGAGGGGTCAGCACTATGGTTCTCGTGGGGTCAAATAGGTGTCCTTGAGGGGGTAAAGCTTGGTTGCCAATGTTGTAATGCTATAGAAAAAGATCGTTCACTGCGCAGCGAAAGATAAGAAGCTACGCAGTGAACGAACTTTTGTCAGACAGCAAAATCAAGTAATCTGCAAGACCTGACTGGGTACTAACCATCTGCTTTTCACCCTTCCTGCTCCATCCCTAAGGCTTTATTGCAGCCCTGCCGACAAAGAAAGTCAGCCTTTTCTTTGCCGTTCCAGTCCTTTGCTGTAACTTTGCATAATAAATAAGGTATAGCAGATGGCAGACGATTTCGATATCAGGGAGGAACAGTTGTCAGTTTCCGAAAAGGAGTTTGAGAACAAGCTCCGTCCACTCAAATTCTCCGATTTCAGCGGTCAAAGCAAGGTGGTGGAGAACCTTGAGGTGTTCGTTGAGGCTGCCAAATACCGTGGGGAGCCGCTCGACCACACCTTGTTGCATGGTCCTCCCGGACTTGGTAAGACAACGCTCAGCCAGATTATTGCCAATGAGCTGGGCGTAGGCTTCAAGATAACCAGTGGTCCGGTGCTCGACAAGCCCGGTGACTTGGCCGGCATCCTTACGTCGCTGGAGCCCAATGACGTGCTTTTCATCGATGAAATCCACCGTCTCTCGCCCGTTGTCGAGGAATATCTCTACTCGGCCATGGAGGACTATCGCATCGACATCATGATTGACAAGGGTCCCTCGGCCCGCTCCATCCAGATAGACCTCAATCCGTTCACCCTTGTGGGTGCCACCACGCGCAGCGGAATGCTCACAGCCCCGCTGAGAGCCCGGTTCGGTATCAATCTGCATCTGGAATACTACGATCCCGAGACCTTGAAGAAGATTGTCAAGCGGTCGGCGGGTATTCTGAAGGTACCTATTGACGACGATGCCGCCATGGAGATAAGCCGCCGCTCGCGTGGCACGCCCCGTATTGCCAATGGACTGTTGCGCCGTGTGCGCGACTTCGCCCGGGTGAAAGGCAACGGCCGCATCGACCTCTCCATAGCCCAGCTCT
>ONMG01000123.1 GCA_900318855.1 uncultured Prevotella sp. | reverse complement strand
GAGAATAATCGAGATGTGCAAACTTTACCCTAAAAAAAAGCGAAGCATTACCGTTGGCCCCTCTCACCGTCGAGAGTCCCCACTTCGACGATGACTTCCGCCCGGTGGTCAGCCCTCTACTTGCATCCGCCATTAGGGTTCAAGGGATTTCACCCATGGGCGACACGGTCCTGTCACGAACGTGACACAATCTCACCACGAACGTGACACGACCTCACCACGAACGTGACACGCTACTGCCACGAACGTGACAGTGCTTCCAACATCAGGGCTTTGGGTGCTGAAAGTGACCCTTCTGCGCCTAAGTCTCCGGGGCAGGACAGCCCAATAGACTGACCGAGGAAAAGGGAAGGGACAAGAAAGCTGACCCAAGGAATGCGGAGAGGAAGGCTCAAAACAGGCTATTCCGTAAGAAAAAAAGGAGGCTTAGCGTGACGAATGATAAGCAAATAGGGCTCAAAAGCTCAATATACCACATATATGGTAGCCGATATGCCCTATTTGTGGGATTGTGGTATTGGGCAAAAGGCAGTACCTTTGCACCGTGAATATAAATAAATGTATTAACGATGTCGTTCCGACCTCCCATTAGGGCCCACGGAAGACAAAAACGAAAGGATTCAATTATGAGCAAAGAGAACAAGCTTCACTTCGAGACACTCCAGTTGCATGTAGGACAAGAGCAGGCCGACCCCGCTACCGACTCACGTGCGGTGCCCATCTACCAGACCACCTCTTACGTGTTCCACAACTCCCAGCACGCTGCCGACCGCTTCGGGCTGCGTGATGCAGGCAACATCTACGGCCGACTGACCAACAGCACCCAAGGCGTGTTCGAAGAGCGCGTGTCGGCTCTCGAGGGAGGCGTCGGCGGACTGGCTGTAGCTTCGGGCGCAGCTGCCGTAACCTATGCCATTACCAACATTGCCTACGCAGGCGACCATGTAGTGGCTTCGAAGACCATCTACGGCGGCACCTACAACCTGCTGGCCCACACACTGACAAAATATGGCATTGAGTCGACCTTCGTCGACCCCGACAACTACGAGGAGCTCGAGGCTGCCATACGGCCCAACACCAAGCTGGTGTACATCGAGACGCTCGGCAACCCGAACTCCAACATCTCCGACATTGAGCGCTCTGCCGACATCGCTCACCGCCATGGCATCCCCTTGCTCATCGACAACACCTTCGGCACCCCCTACCTCATCCGCCCCATTGAGCACGGAGCCGACATCGTGGTGCACTCGGCCACAAAGTTCATCGGCGGCCACGGAACATCGCTGGGTGGCGTAATCGTCGACGGCGGCACCTTCGACTGGAAGAAGAACCCCGAGAAGTTCCCCGGATTCAATCAGCCTGACGCTTCCTACCATGGACTGGTCTTCGGCGATCTGCCCGCTCCGTTTGTCACCCGCGTCAGAGCCCTGCTGCTGCGCGATGAGGGTGCAGCAATCTCGCCCTTCAATGCTTTCCTGCTGCTGCAAGGTCTTGAGACGCTGTCGCTCCGCGTAGAACGCCACGTGTTCAACACTCTGAAGGTCATTGACTACCTCAAGCAACAGCCACAGGTCAAGAAAATCAATCACCCCTCGCTGCCCGAGCATCCCAACCACGACCTCTATGAGCGCTACTTCCCCCAGGGAGCCGGTTCCATCTTCACCTTCGAAATCGCCGGCGACGAGAAGAAGGCTTGGGATTTCATCGACCATCTGAAGATATTCTCGCTGCTGGCCAACGTGGCCGACGTGAAGAGCCTTGTCATTCACCCGGCATCGACCACACACTCTGAGCTCAGCCTCGAAGAGGCCGCCGACCAGGGCATCTACCCCAACACCATACGCCTCAGCATTGGCACGGAGCACTATCAGGACATCATTGATGACCTCGACCAGGCTTTCGAAGCCGTGAAAGGCGAATAAGAAATGTATCACCTCTAAAATAATGAAATTATGATCTACAAGCAGATAACCGACCTCATCGGTCGCACTCCCCTCGTGGAGCTCCGTAAATATTCCGCCCTGCGCGGTCTCGACACCCCCGTGGTGGCCAAAGTGGAATACTTCAACCCCGGCGGCAGCGTGAAGGACCGCATAGCGCTCGCCATGATTGAGGCTGCCGAAAAAGAGGGCAAGCTCAAGCCCGGCGGCACCATCATCGAGCCCACCAGCGGCAACACGGGCGTAGGCCTGGCACTGGTATCGGCCGTCAAGGGCTATAAGCTCATTCTCACCATGCCCGAGACAATGAGCGTGGAGCGCCGCAACCTCGTGAAGGCTTTCGGTGCACAGGTGAAACTCACAAGCGGCAAGGACGGTATGCCCGGCGCCATCAAGGCTGCCGAAGAGCTGCGCGACTCCATTCCCGGTGCCGTCATCCTGGAGCAGTTCGAGAACCCTGCCAACCCGAAGAAGCACTACGACACCACGGGTAAGGAGATTTGGGACGACGCCGATGGAAAGGTCGATATCTTTGTCGCCGGCGTTGGTACCGGCGGCACGGTCTCCGGAATCGGTAAACGACTGAAGGAACTCAACCCGAACGTGAAAGTCGTGGCCGTGGAACCGGTCGACTCCCCCGTGCTGCGCGGAGGCAAGTCGGGACCGCACAAGATTCAAGGCATTGGCGCCGGATTCGTGCCAAAGACCTACGATGCCAGCGTCATCGACGAAGTATTCGATGTGGCCAACGACGACGCCATCAGAGCAGGACGTCAGTTGGCCAGTGAGGACGGACTTCTGGTGGGCATCTCTTCGGGAGCAGCTGCCTTTGCAGCAACAGAGATAGCCAAGCGCCCCGAGAACAAAGGAAAGCGCGTGGTGGCACTCTTGCCCGATACGGGCGAGCGCTATCTCTCCACTGTGCTCTATGCCTTCGACGAATACCCACTTTAAGAGCTTCCTTTCAAGGTTATAAGATTTAAAAGGTGTATGAAGAGGCCTCTGCGTCGGCAGGGGCCTTTTTGCGTCTTCCGATGTCTGGGTCTTCTGCCAATAGTGCCACCAAAAGGGCACTAAAAATGCACAAAGGCGACAATCTGTGCACATTACAGTTGTCTTTGTGCATTTTTAGTGTCGATTCTTTGGCGAGATAATGAAAAGTTAGTATTTTTGCACATTAGTAGCAAACGCTAAGGCCCAAACGGTCAAGGGCCTCATTCAGGTATAATCAAAGAAATCATTATATAACAGTATTCTATGAAATTGAACATTGTAGTACTTGCCAAGCAAGTACCTGACACAAGAAACGTGGGCAAAGACGCCATGACAGCCGAAGGCACCGTCAACCGCGCCGCTCTGCCCGCTATCTTCAATCCTGAAGACTTGAACGCCTTGGAGCAGGCCCTTCGCCTGAAG
>ONMG01000074.1 GCA_900318855.1 uncultured Prevotella sp. | reverse complement strand
AGTCCGCTGTGCACGCGGTCGATGTAGTGCTCATCCACTTGTGCCTCCACCTTGTAGTCGCTAAGGTCGTTGATGACGCCAATCTTCAGTCCCGGCGTGATGCTCTGTCCCAGTTCACAGTCGAGCATTCCAACCTCACCGTCAATAGCCGAGCGCACATCGAGCTTTGACTTGCGCTCTCTGACAAGCTGCACATTGCGCTGCATGGAGGCGAGATTGTCGCTCATCTGGTCCATCTGTGCTTGCCGGAGTTGCTTGCTCTTCTTGAGTCTCTGACTGACGAGCCTGTATTTCTTCTGTGCCAGCTCGTAGTCCTCCTTGGCCTTGAGATAATCGTCGCGCGAGTTGAGCTGCTCCTTCAGTAAAGCTGTCTGATGCGCGAACTCTCGCTTCTTGGCCACCACATCCTGGCTGAGCTGGGCCTCCTCGGTCTGATTGTTGAGCTGGTCCTGGGCCATGGAGAGCTGCGTGTTGCGCAGCATGTCCTGCTTCTCGGCGAGCTCACTCTCTGCATTGAGAATCTGAAGGTCGAGGTTGCTGTTGCTCAGACGGACGATGATGTCGCCTTTGTGCACCCGTGTTCCTTCGTCGGTCACCTTCTCTGTGACGATGCCTCCCTCTTCGGGAGAAATCTGTACCACCTGAATGGGAACCACATTTCCGTTGACGCTCACGTAGTCGTTGAACTGTGCGTCCTCGACGGTGGCGATACTCAGACCGGCATTCCCCACGGTGAGCGAGCTTGCGAAGTTCGACGTAGCCAGCATCACGAGCAGAGCCACGAACAGCGCACCGCCGCCTATCCACGGCCAGTACTTGCGCGGAATGAGATACTTCTTTTGTTTGATTTCTATATCCATAGTTTCAATATTTCTAACCGTTGGGCGTCTTGCCTTTTTAGTCAACTCTGAGAGCAGCCGACTCTCTGGAGGTCACTTCGCTGTCCATAGGGGCTCACCCTTGTAATAGTCCACCAGCCGTTGTTTCATCACCAGCATGAGCTGCATCTGCAGGAGCTTGATGCGGCTCTCGAGCAGGGTTTGCGTGGTCTGCTGCAGGTCGAAGACTGAGAGCATCCCCTCTTCATACTTCCGGCGTGCGAGATGCCAGGCCAGCGAGTCGGCTTCCACCTTGGCCTTCATTTGTTCCACCTCGCGGGCATAGCCATTGCGGTCGAGCAGGGCCTGCATGCGGTCGTCGTGGAGCCTGCGTCGGGCTGCTGCGAGGTCGAAGGCTGCCGCGTCGCGGTCGGCCTTGGCTTTGCGTAGGTTGCGCAGACTGCCGGCGTCGAAGACAGGTATTGAGAGCGTCAGTGAGAGATACTCGCCCAGGTTGTTGTTCAGCTGACTGCCTAAGGACGGGTAGGCCGCAGAATGCTGCGAGAAGTTCTTATAGTAGCTGGTGTAGAGGCCGGCGCCCAACGAGAGACGTGGGAGCAGCTGTGCACGGCTGTCCTTCCACTGCAGACGGGCCTTGTTGACCTCCATCTGTGCGATGCGCACCTCGGCGTCGCCACCGGTCATACCGACTGAGTCTGTCTCCTGACGGGTACCCGCACGGAATGTGGGGTCGAGTTCGAGAGTATCACCCTCATTGAAGTTCATCGAAGAACACAGGGCGAGCATCGCTTTGCGATATTCGTTCTGCTGATGCAGTAGGTTGTAGTCGTCGGTGGCCACCTGACTTTGCACCTGGGCCACGTCGGGCTTGCTCTTGCTGCCCAACTCGAAGAGCCGCTGTGTCTTGTGGAGCAGAGCCTGCGAGTCGCCGAGCTTCTCCTCGGCCAGACGGATGCTCTTCTGTGCATAGACGGCATCGATGAAGCGCGCCATCACCTCTAAAGCTTTGTCGTCGCGGGCTTTCTCAAGGGCCGTGGCCGACTGCTCCCGGTTGAGACGGGCCAGCTTGAAGGCTCTGAGGGTCTGACCGCCGTCGAAGAGCGTCAGCGAGGCTTGCAGCTGATAATAGTTATTGAATGTGGTCACATTGTCGTAGGTGTTGGTCTCCGGGTCGATGTTGCGGCCCCACGAGTACTGGGCAGCCACGGCTCCTTCGAGCGTGGGAAGCAGCGACAGACGGATCAGACGGGCATCGTCGCGCCGATGTTCGGCTGTAACTTCGGCCTTGCGCACTGTCGTGGCGTGGGCCACAGCATAGCTGACGCAGTCGTCAAGCGTCCAACGCTGCTGTGCCGTGGCCGCGGTCACGCAGAGAGAGAGAGTTATTATGGAAAAAATCTTATTCATACACCTTACATAGTGCCAAAGGTGTGCCAAAATAATCAAGTGCTTGTATTTCAATGCTATAGCTTTCGAGCAACGAGTTCAAGGTGTCTAATTATTAGACACTGGGGTGTCAACTTCTTAGACACATAAGGGGGCATAGGGTATCTTCAGAGGCAAGCTGGCTCTCCACGAATTCGGCCTCCGCTGACAGTGCCGCCCTTATGTCTGCACGCCGTACGCCAAGGGTGCCGGATGTTACGCCAATTGGCGGAGCTATGTACGCCATAAGGCGGAGCTATGTACGCCAATTGGCGGAGACATCTACGCCATATGCCGTAAGCATGCTGACCACATGGCCGAAACGCTCTGCGAGGCCTACCGTCGAAGGGCAAAGCCGCTGACTTCAGGGAGAGCGGAGAGGGAGTAGAGGAGGGAAACATAAGGAACCTCAGAAAACGGCACTTCAGACTTCGTAATGCGCCACCCCAAATTAGCCAAAAGATGTTTATTACTGATTGGTGTATCAAAAAAGACTGAGACGAGCGGGGCGCAGCTTCACAGAGCGTATTGCTGGCTGAAGCACCGTCGGTTACCCCACGAGAGGAGCTGGCTGTCAGCTTAAAGATGTTGGCAGAGTGTTGCTCGTCTCGTGGTTCAAAAGCAATGGAGAATAATGATTGGGCCGCTAAGTGGCTCCATCAGAGAAGAGCTGGCGGTTGCCGTCAAGAGCACTTACTCCTCGGGATTGAGTTCAAACTCATCCATATACTCGTGCAGCATTCGCTCAATGAGAGGCACATAGTAGAGGCGCACCTCCTCGGTTGTGGGCGTGTGGCCACCGGGGAAATGGAAGCTGTGGGTGAAATGCTCGAGAAAGAGAGGCTCAAAGTGGGCCAGGGTGTCGTGCTCGCCAAAGAGTCCCCACACTTCATCACGCACCTGAAAGGAAAGACTGAACTGATGCTGTTCCATCCGTGCGAACTCGTCAATGAGATGCTGGTCAATGACGAAGTTCTGATGGCCATCACGACGTCGGGCCTTGTACGTCTGAGGTCCGATACGTGGTGTCAGAAATTCGGTCATCTTGAAGTAAGGATTACCCAACAAGGCCGGTTTTCCTATGTCTGTGGCCGCCATTTGACCATAGAAAGAGCCACAGCTGTTGCCCACTATGAGGTCGATATACTCGTTGCCGCAAATACTGAACACCTTGTCGAGTGCTTCCTCAGGATGCAGCGGAAGGTCGGGAGTGAGTACCCGGTAACGGCCTTCGAAACTCTTGCGAAGTTGTCGGGCCATGTCACAGCTGCCACTGGCGAAGAAACCGTGAAGAAAGAGAATGGTTATCATAACTTTTGACTGACTTCACCCGGCGCTCAGCGCTTCAGCAGATGCCGCGAGGGGCTCCGGGAGATTACGGTGACAAAGTTACACAATTCCTGGGGTTCGACGATGGACTGATGCCTTGTTTCTTTCGCCGGTCGTGAAGGGGTCCACTGACAGCGGGCAGTGGAAGGGCAGCGTCCCCGGACTATTGAAAACGTAAGCCAAAGCATTCGCAATCAGCGACCTGTGGCCGAACCAATTATCACTCCCCCATCCTATCTTCCCATCCT
>ONMG01000077.1 GCA_900318855.1 uncultured Prevotella sp. | reverse complement strand
CGCAAGGCAAGTTCTTCAATTCCAAGAATCTGTCATACAAATATGATCATGTCTATGTCTATCCGTTCCGTGCTTATTTTGCTCATCAGGCAAGCAACGGTGCTAAACTGATGGCTGGCTTTAACGTCACCTTCGACGACAATCAGACCACCGGCATCAACGACCTGAGTTCAGTTGGCGAAACCTCCGGCCTGCAGTTCAATGTCAGTCACAACAGACTGGACATCAATGCCACATCAACTTCCACTGTAAGCATCTTCAGCGCTACGGGCACCCTCATTGCACAAACCCGTCTGAGTGCAGGTGAAACCAAGAGTTACGCCTTAAGTTCCGGACTCTACATCATTAATAACAAAAAAGTAATCATTCCCTAAAGCAACGCCATTATGAATAGGAAAGCATATATTGCACCTCTCATCAGCCACTTCACGCTGGAAATCGCCACACTATTGGCCGGAAGTCAATCACCATATTGTGATGCCAAGTCGGGCTTGGAGTTCGACAGCGAGTTTGATGAAAGTCAGGATTCCAATCCATGGGAGAATGTCGGCCAACACGGAAGCCTATGGGACTAAATGAGCATTTCAAAGGACCGATGATTTAACAGTTCAACCTATCCCCATGTCGCAGCCCAAGCTGATGGCATGGGGATAAAACTGAGCACCCCAGAAAAAATTAGAGCCCGATGCCAACGGCAACGTGAAAGGCAATGTTCACGTAAGTGGCTTTCGCCCCTATGTCGGCATCGGCTTCGGCCGCGCTGTTCCCAAGCACCGCATGGGATTCCAATTTGACTTTGGCTTGCAATTCTGGAACAAGCCAAAGGTGTACTGTCAGGGACACGAACTCAAGAAAGAATACGACGACGAAGACGGCGATATCATGAATATAGCCAAGCATGTCTTTGCTTATCCAGTCATCAACTTCCGCATCGTCACCCGCATCCTTTAAGCATTGGCATCAGCTTCTTTCCTGTCTCCAGCACTGCTCCGAGAAAGCAAGCCGGCACAGGCCCGTTGTGGGCAGGAACTTCACAACAAGAAAGAGGCTTGCCTTTCTCTCAGCCAACTGAGCAACCGGCATTTGGGAGAAAGACTCTAACCATGGTCCAGTGCACCGCGCCTCCTACCCAAAGTCCGTCATTTATTCTATTCTGGTGAGGAAAGCGGCACTCGGGAGTGGCAAAGAAAAACCGGAGCTTTTTCTTTGCCGTTCCCCTCGTTTGCACTATCTTTACAGAAGACAGGCGGCACTCGGGAGTGGCAAAGAAAAACCGGAGCTTTTTCTTTGCCGTCCCCCTCGTTTGCACTATCTTTACAGAAGATAGGCGGCACTCGGGAGTGGCAAAGAAAAACCGGGGCTTTTTCTTTGCCGTTCCCCTCGTTTGCACTATCTTTACAGAAGATAGGCGGCACTCGGGAGTGGCAAAGAAAAACCGGAGCTTTTTCTTTGCCGTTCCCCTCGTTTGCACTATCTTTGCACCTTGAATCAAGATGGGTATGGATAAGGACATATTCAAGAAGAACGTGGCAATCATGGCAAAGGTATCAGAGGAAGAAGAGCGCTTTCTTCCCCACTCTGATTCGTTGCTGCCTTCGGTCGACGTGCTGAGGGAGATTGTCGACTTAGTGAAGGTCATTGTGTTCCCAGGCTTCTTCGACCGCCGGCAAATCGACAGCAACATCCGCTCCTATCATATCGGTGTCAACATGGAACGCCTGCAGCAGCTTCTGGGACAGCAGATTGAACTGGCATTGCTCTTTGCCAACGGCGAGGACACCCAGCCATCAGCCACCAGCAACGAACTGGCCTTGAAGTTCATCGACCGTCTGCCCGGAATCAAACGACTTCTCTACACCGACGTGGAAGCCATCTACAATGACGATCCTGCCGCTCACAGCTACAGCGAAGTCATCTTCTGCTATCCCGTTGTCATGGCTATGATTCACTACCGCACGGCACACGAATTGCTCACCATGGGCATTCCCGTGATTCCACGCATCATCACCGAGCTTGCCCATGCCAACACGGGCATAGACATCCATCCGGGGGCACGCATCGGCGAATACTTCTCCATTGACCACGGTACTGGTGTTGTCATCGGCGAGACTTGCATCATCGGCAACCACGTGACCCTCTATCAAGGTGTCACCCTGGGCGCCAAGAATTACAAATTGGAGGGCGCACTCGATCAGCATCAGCATCCTGCATGCTGTCCGATGCATAAGGAAGACATTCCGGCCGCCTTCCCCCGCCACCCCATCATAGAGGACCATGTTACCATCTACTCCAACTCCACCCTCTTGGGACGCATCACCATTGGGCACGATACCGTCATCGGCGGTAACATCTGGCTCACTCACAGTGTGCCTGCCCACTCACGCATCCTGCAAGGGAAAACCCAGGACCTGACCTTCAACGGAGGATTAGGCATCTGACTTATATTACACCACGACTATGAGCATAGACAAGAAAATCCTTTACAATGAGGCGCGCGACTATCTGATGATCACCATTGCCATGGTGAGTTATTGCATGGGCTGGACGATCTTCCTGCTGCCCAACAACATCACCACCGGAGGCGTACCGGGCATTGCCAGCATCGTCTTTTGGGGCACCGGCATTCCACCTCAGGTGACTTATTTCACCATCAACGCCGTATTACTTCTGGCTGCTCTGAAAATTCTGGGGCTTAAGTTCTGCATCAAGACCATCTATGCCGTGCTGTTGCTCACGGGTCTCACCTCGCTCTTCAGCTCCAACGCCATCAGCATGCACCTTTTAGCCGACCAACCTTTCATGGCCAGCATCATCGGAGCCATCTTCTGTGGCTCGGGTATCGGACTGGGACTGTCGTTCAATGGCTCCACTGGTGGTACCGATATCGTTGCTGCTATCGTCAACAAGTATCGCGACATATCCTTAGGCCGAGTCATCATGCTCTGCGACCTCATTATTATCACCTCGAGCTACATCGTACTGCGCAACTGGGAGCAGGTCATCTATGGCTACGTGGTGCTCATGGTATCGGCCTTCACTGTCGACCAGGTGGTGAATGCCATGCACCGCAGCGTGCAGTTCTTCATTATCTCCGACAAATATCAGGAGATAGCCTCCCGCATAGCTGTCTTTCCCCACCGCGGTGCCACTGTCATCGAAGCTCATGGCTTCTACACCGGGCGTGAGGTGAAGATGCTCTTCATCATGGCCAAGCGCCGGGAGAGCAACACCATCTTTTCCATCATCAACGAAATCGACCCCAATGCTTTTGTCACCCAAACAAATGTCATCGGTGTCTATGGTGAGGGCTTCGACAAATTCAAGGTGAAGAACAAGGCGCACAACCATGTTTCACACATCACTCCGGCTCAAAACGCCGTGCTCAGTAAATAGGCTGAGCCTGATGCCAAATTTTACGAAGAGGAGGAATCCCGCAATTCCTCCTCTTTCGGTTTTACTCCATCCATAATCAGGTGGCATTGCCCCACGCACTCTATAACCATTCTTCGACCTTGGCATAAGGCTTCAGGCATCAGCCGCATGCGGCATCTTCGCCGAATCCAAATATCCCCGCCACGTTTGAGCAATTATCAGCAAATCACTTTCCAATAAACTTCTTGTTACCGGGCTTTGGCTATCACATGACCACGACTTGGTCACACAAGGTTGGTCAAAGGAATAGGCTTTTCCGCAATCTTCGTCCTTACCCTTCAATCAGTTATTAACTTCTTTGGGTATTAGGAGTGACGCGTTGACAATATCTGGAGTACCGTTTTTGATATTTCTTAGACTTCATTCCCCTACTCTCAATCTGCTCTCCTTGACACCAAGCCGATTCGACGTCATTGCCCCTCGGATTCGGTCTGCGAAGGTGGGCCTCGCAGAGCGCTTCGCCCATGGGGGCAGCATGCTTACGGCATATGGCGTACACGTCTCCGCCAATTGGCGTACATAGCTCCGCCTTTTGGCGTAGAT
>ONMG01000126.1 GCA_900318855.1 uncultured Prevotella sp. | reverse complement strand
TCCGATAGCCTTTGAAGTTGCCGCGATGTTGGGGAAGACGGTGAGGTGGTAATCCCGAGGGTAGCAGCGTCGTGAGTGGCAGGAATCTGGAGCCGCTGTATCGCATAACGTTAGTGGAAAGCACTTACTATAGTCCCTAGCTTAGCATCGTCTCCATCATCCCCGTCCCAGCTCCATCGCTGTCCTCCCCATACTGCTCTCCAGGTCACCGCCGAGCCTGCTTTCCACTATTCTGCCTCGCACATCATCTGTAGTGGTAAGCAAGCTTTCTAACTATTTGCTTCGCCTTACTCACGCGATCATCAGAGCAATGCCTTTTTGAAGCAGGCCGGAATCCTCTATAATTATGTAGCGCCATTGTGGATGATGAAAACTCTTAACCCTTGTTTTCGTCTGTTAATCGGAGAAAGCAAGCATGTCATCCGGTAGGGTGTAGCCATCTTACGGCATATGGCGGAACTATCTACGGCATATGGCGTAGATGTCTACGGCAATTGGCGTAGCTATCTCCGCCAATTGCCGTAAAGTGCGTTCTCTTAGGGTCGTAGATGGATAAGTCGCTGACGTTGAGAGATTTTGTGCTGGGGGTGTTGCAGACTGACGTGAGGCTGAGGAAAACAGATTGAAAAGGTGGCTGGGCGCAAGGACGAGAAAATAATCCTTCTTGAATACTGCCGTTTCGGGAAATAGCAGTAAATTTGCAAATAGAATTGCACAGCCTGTTATGCCCCCTCTGAAAGTGTGGTTCCATGAAAAGCCTGAAAGAGTCGGCTGACAGCGTGGAACTGCCCAGAACCAAGTGATTATGGGCAGGCCTTTAAGGATGAACCTTAGGCATTAGGGAAGGCAATGGTGAAGTGCTTTGCAGCGAATCGTTCTTCGCTGACCACTGACCGGGTGACCTCCTTGGAGGCTGATACCAAGGATTCAGAACAGTAGAGTGGGGACTTCCCCGTTGGAACAAGGGTAGGCAAACACCTAAGATGAGGGCTTTGGCAAGGACAGAAGACTGGACGTAATTTAATAGATGAATTAATCTTGAAGCGATATGGAATTTATGTCGAAAGAAGGCTACGACAAGCTCGTGGCCGAACTACATGATATGATAACGGTTCAGCTGCCTAAGGCCATCGATGCTGTATCGGAAGCTCGTGATAAGGGTGATCTCAGTGAGAACTATGAATATAGGGCAGCCCGGCGTGAGCACTCACGTCTGCTGGGCAGGATACGCTTCAAGCAGAATGTGCTGTCGCATGCCCGTGTGCTCGACTCTTCCAGGTTGAATGCTGACAGCGTACAACTCCTGAGTTCGGTGACGTTGGTGAATCTTGCCACCAACCGCACAATGACCTATACCATCGTCAGTCCCCACGAGGCCAATTTGAAGGAAGGCAAGATTTCCATCAAGTCGCCCATCGCGCGAGCCCTGCTCAACAAGAGGAAGGGGGCTACGGTGGAGGTGCGTGTGCCTGCCGGAGTGCTAAAGTTGCGCATTGACGACATCTGTGTGCTTGGTGACTAAGGCTCATGATTTTGCCTGCCCATTTCATCCACATGCTTGCTCATCTGAGCCCGATATTCCCGATTTCATTACCCATGTTGTGGAGATCAAGGCTCGCGGAGTGCTGCCCAAGCTCACCCGGGCCGAGTATAAGAAGCGGTGTCATCCGGTTCCGTCCCATGTGCTCGAGCCTGAAACGGAGCAGGCTATCCTTGCACTGCCCGAGCGCGTCGACAATTACCGGGGCTCGGTGGTGGCAAAGCTGAATAAGGTGAGCATCCGATACGGCACGCGTACTATTTTGAAGAATCTTTGCCTGACCGTCCGTAATGGAGATTGTTGGGCCTTGGGTGGGGAAAACGGAGCCGGCAAGTCGACGTTCCTGAGTCTGATATGCGTCGACAATCCTCAGAGCTATGCCTGCGACGTAGAACTCTTCGAATGTCCGAGAGGTAGCGGGGAAAGCATTTGGGATATAAAAAGCATATAGGCTATGTCTCGCCTGAGATGCATAGGGCCTGTCATCGGGATATGGCGTGCCTGAGAATCGTGACCAGAGGCATTGTTGACAGCGTGGGGCTTTATGTGCGTCCCCATGACTCCGACTACGAGATGTGCCGATTCTCGATGAGGATGTTGGGCCTCGAACACCTTGCCGAACGTTCGTTCCTTGAGGTGTCGAGTGGTGAGCAACGCCTGGTGCTGCTTGCGCGCGCTTTCGTGAAGGATCCGGATCTCCTGATTCTTGATGAGCCGCTTCATGGCTTTGATAACTGGGACCGTAGACTGGTGAAGGATATTATCGATACCTACTGCCGGCGACGCAACAAGACGCTCATTATGGTCAGTCATTACGAAGACGAACTCCCGGCGAACATCAATCACCGGCTGGTCTTAAGGCGAGAGTGCGACTGAAGCCTCTCGCTGTTGGCTGTCCATCCACAAGCTGAGCTGCGGAAAAGAATTTATTCTCTATCTGTTTGGTGATGTCGGGTTATTGATATATCTTTGTAGCAAGCATAGAGAAATGACTGAACGGATGCCTTAGGTCTAAGGATGCTTTGAGGGCTGACTCTTGAGTTGTCCGGAGTTGTGCCGAGCGAGGTGTTATGGGCTGCCAGCTAAGTTTGGATGCTTCGGAAGATGTTGGTAACTTACAATCAATTTAATAGGGAAAGCAATGAGTTCTAATGTAACATATCAGATTATCTGGGTGGTTTTTGTAGCCGTCGCCTTCGCGGTGGTATACTATATAAAGTATCGGCAGGACGGAAGAGGTGAGGCAAGAACTGGTAGTGAGCCCGGCAACCGTCGGCCCTCTGCAGTGGAGCCGGGGAGCACTGCGGCCCCTTCCAACACTGCAGCTGCTGACCGGAGGTTGAACACGGGGGCAATGGTGCGAAAGATTCTTGAGAGTATTCCTTGTGACTATGAGGTGGGCAGTGACGGACAAATCTTCTTCACCTACCAGGGTGAGCACTTTGGCGTCTACTGTAGTGGTAAGTCGTCCTGGATAAGGATTCTTGACTTCCAATGGTTTGACTGCCCTCTCGACGATCTCGACCAGATAGCCGCTATGCAAAAGTCCATCAACCTCGTCAACAGCGTCCAGGCATGTACGGCCTTTTATTCGTACCAGCAAGACGACCATAAGTTTATCGTTCTTTCTAAATACGATACGATCTTGGATGGTTTCTTCGAACAGGCAAAGGGCAATTTTCTGGCTTGGCTCGATGCGATGTTTCAATTGAAGCGTGACGTGGTGCGTGAGTTCGATAAGGAAAGGATGCGCTGCGGTGCCGATACTAAGTAAGGGGCCATGGTGTGCTGACGGCTGCTGTTTCCCCCATGCCGGTCTCAGGGTTGC
>ONMG01000294.1 GCA_900318855.1 uncultured Prevotella sp. | reverse complement strand
CCTCCCAGATATGCATGCCAGAAGGAATATAATGTGCTGCTTCATCCAGCTTTGTAAAATCGATATCATCGGTGCCCAGGGCTACTGTATACATTCCGCATCCGATATCCACACCGACAATATTGGGTACTGCCTTATCAACAATCGTCATAGTCGTTCCGATTGTGCAGCCCTTGCCCGCATGAACATCCGGCATAATTCGGATCTGGCTCCCTCTCGTAAATTCATAGTCACACATTCTGCGGATCTGCTCGATTGCTGTCTCCTCCACCACCGTCGCGTAGCTGATCGCAGTGTTCACCTTTCCCTTTATCTCAAACATTATCCTTTCCTCTTCATCCAGCAATAAAAAACCGCCTACCCTTCTTCAGGATAAGCGGTCTCACATTGCGTGTATTGTATTCAGATTACTCAGGCCTATACCCGGGTCATCTGACAGCGACCAATTCTTATCCATACAGAAGGCACGAAATGAAAGCCCTGCTCATTGTCTTTAAGCAGCGCGTCATGACGTTCACTATGGATATAACTGATCGCTATGTTTTTCATGATCTTTCCTTTCCGGACATCCCTGTCCTTTTTTCTAAAGCCATCCTACCACCGCAGAAAACGATTGTCATTATACCTGTGGTATAAATTCAACATTTATTGGAAGCCATCTCTGATCCATACTCATCCAGATATTCTCTGACGGACCGGGACATTTCTCTGGAGAAATCCGAATTGAATTTCCGGTTGCAGAATGCCTTCATGTGCTCCTGATAGGAACCTTCGCCAAAGTTATTCTCCAGCATTGCTGAGAGTTCGCTCCGGCTTCTTCTGTGGTAGGTATTTTCCTGTACAATGTCTGAGAGTTCTGCACGCTGCGGTTTCTTTCTTGCCTTTTGCTGATCTGTCGGATACCCGAATACAAGAAGTGCGGCAGGGAAGACATTGTCTGGAAGGTTCAGGATCCTTTTCTGCTCTTCCCGGTTCTCCATAATATCCCCAATGTAGCAGGAACCAATGCCAAGACTCCATGCGGCAGTTACGGCATTCTGCGCCGCGATCAATGCATCGTCAATGGCAAGGATCAGATCTCCTTCCTCCAGCCTCCTGGGATCACAGTTCTCGTAGCGAAAAGCATCGTGCCATTTCAGCGGATCTGCCGCGAAAAGAAGTATCATGGGTGCTTTGGCAATGAATGGCTGATGGTCACAGGAATCCGCAAGCTGCTTTTTGATGGTCGGATCGGTGATATTCAGGATCGTATACAGCTGCTGATTGCCTGCAGTCGGCGCATTTACCGCCGCAGTCAGGATCAGCTGCCTGTCTTCCTCTGATATGTCTTCGTCCGTAAATGCACGGATCGATTTTCTGTCTATAAGCTGCTGTATGATCTCATTCATGGATTGCATCCCGCTTTCTTGCCGACACTTCCCAGTCACTTGATATGATGCTTTTTCATCCGTTCCTCAAAGATTCCAGTGATGATACTTCTAAGTTCTTCTCTCTCCTTCTCCGGCAGCTCGCCCTCCTGTTTCGCTGCCTCGTACAGGTCCGGATGCTCATTTGCTATTTTCTGGATGGTCTTCGTAGTAGCATGTTTTCTGACAAAGAAGGGAATCGCTTTGATCCATTCAGCCGGAACCAAAGCAAGAATCTTATCAGCTGCCTTCTGGTCAGTAATGGGCGCAGTTGAAAGCCCTTTTTTGATCTGATTTTGATCTCTTTCACTGAAATCTTTGATATCCATGATCCTGTTCTTTCCTCCTATTAGGTTTCCTGGTCATATTCTCCGTACTCACACCCGACATGCGTTGCCTGGATTTCGTCAATCAATTCAAGCTCGCGGCCTCTGCGCTCATACAGTTTGATCACACCTTCTCCATTTCCACCATTCCACAGACGGGAATACCGCTTTTCTCCGTCCGGCGCTTCATAATTGACGAACAACATGTCCTTCTTGCGGCACCTTACTTTGGTATCCATCACCGCATCGATGTTTTCCTGACGGATATGCCAATAGCAGAACTCTTCGTCTTCTCTGAAAGAAAACTTCGTATGTACCTGAAGAGGAAGCTTTGAAAAATTAAAATCATACTCCTTGCCTTCATAGTACATGACACCCAGAAGTCTCCGGTCCAGGGCCACATGATAAATTTTAGGACGGCCGCCGCCGATATCGAAAACAGAATTTTGAAGTTTCTGTCCCGTCTTCGTGCTGGTCAGGCAGTTTGAACTCAACCATACCCAGGGCGAGGTAAAATCCTTTCCCCAGTTTTTGTCTGCGTAGCCATACGACCTTGCAGGGCTGACACGGTACTTCTCTCCTTGAAAAATGACTTCTCCCTCGTATTCCGTTTTCATGCCTTCAGCATGCCAGTACATCTGGAAAGCTTCCGCATCACGCAAAGGTTTGCTTGCCCCGGGGCCAACATTAAAGGCGATTTCTTTCCGCATATGGAGTTTCCAGCTCATCTCCCCTGCATCGCACATCCATTCTGGATGGCTGTCAGCATCCTGCTTCGAGATGGAAATGTTTCCCCGAAGTTCTGTCTCCGAAGCATAACAGTCGTCCGCCTCGACCTCATACGGGGCATCCCAGTGAATGCTAACGTCCTTCCATGCGAAGAATCTGTGCAGCTGTGCCTTTTCATCGCCCCAGCTTCCGGCCTTGACCATGAGGTAGGATGGTTTCTTCCCCGCACGCTTGTTTTCCTCGAGCTGTCCAAAGACAGGCTGATCCTCTGAAAGCTCAGGGTTGATCAAAAAGAACTCTACGAAAAATGTCCTCTCCTTACCCGTCACTTCACTGATGCCTGTAAAGTTGTGCCACCACCAGTCATAACCATGATATGCGAGGCTACCCCTCAGCATACAGGCATCTCTCGTAATATCATGGACATTGAAATTCTGGAGCTTTGAATCAAGTTTATCAATCAGCATAGCCACACTCACACTTCAATCTGTATCAACAGATTTTTCATGAAATTTGTTCACGAAGAAGCCATCGCTTGTTCACATACTCATCACAGGCGACCGCTATCCTGTAACCATCAAACAAAGGAGCTGCAAAGAAAGAAGCGGCTGACATTTGATTCCATTTAGACACCACACAAAAACTTTTCATACTCAGCCGGCAGGCGAAAAACCTGCCGGCACTCCCTCCCAAAAACACCGCCTTCGGAAATCAGATCCGAAGGCGTTTTCATGTCACCGTATGCGATCCCCTGTCGTTGACAGGAATTCTATTACCGGAACAGTCCATCCGGCATGCTTCGCCAAACACCATTTTTCACGAAATAAAAACACTTTCCGGTCAGCAGGTTCTTCGCGAACAGTGTGGCGTGAAGCTCCAGTGTTGAATTGCGGTAATCGACCGGATCTGACATCCGTACATCAAACAGGACCCGGAAATGTACATTTGCCTTCACATAGTCATAGACTGGTGTATAGGTGCTGCCGTCCGGCATTACATTCAAGAATGGAGTCTGATAAAATCTCTCCATAGTAGCTTCATCCGGCTTGAATCCCGCGGGGTCAAGCCCCGCCTGCGTGGCAATCTTCGTAAGCTTCGGCTGCAGAACATTCTGAAGCATCTTGTCCTTGCCAAAGACATCGTTTTTTCCTTCCCAGCTATCCGTCTTCAGATAAACCATCAGTCATCTCCCGGTCGGATCAGTTGTTAGAAAGGAATTCCATGATCTCTTCCTGACTCTTCCCACTCTTTTTGACAGCCTTCACGATCTCTGCTATCTGTGCTTTTTCAGCAGCTTCCTTCTCAGCCTTTTCGGCAGCCTTCAGCTCTTCCTGAAGCTTATCCTGCTGGTCCTGAAGAGCAACTGTCTTCTCCTGCAGCTTGCTGATCTGCTCCTCGAGCTTATCGATCTTTGCCTGAATGATCTCCTTGTGTGTACGCTTT
>ONMG01000109.1 GCA_900318855.1 uncultured Prevotella sp. | reverse complement strand
ATGAAGAGACTATCCACATTTCTATTGCTTGCCCTATTAGCAATGCCCTCTGCATTTGCAGAGCGAGTCACTTTGAGCACTCCACACCTCTCTTTAGTGCTTGACGTCAATCAGGGTCAGGCACCAATGTACCGCTATTTCGGTACAAGGATTAACGCTGCAGATGTCAACAATTTGGCTACTCCTCTCTACGGGCACTTGAATGCCTACCCTGCATATGGACTGGATATCACCAACAATGCAGCTTTGGCCATGACTCATTCCGACGGCAACATGTCGACAGCGCTTAAGGTAACCGGCTTCGACGAGCAGGAGGACGACAAGGGCAAATTGCTCACCATCCATCTGAACGACCCGGTCTATCCCGTCTTCGTCGACTTGAAATACCGCGCCTTCAAGGATGTGGACATGCTGGAGACATGGACAGAGATAACAAACAAGGAGAAGGGGAAGGTGACACTTACCACCTTTTCCTCCGGAATGCTCCCCATCCGGCGGGGCAACGTATGGCTCTCACATCTTGCAGGCACATGGGCCAACGAAGCACAGCTCATGGAAGAAGAACTCCATCAGGGGAAGTTCGTCATCACCAACCGCGACGGAGTGCGCAACGCCCAAACCTCTCACGCTGAAGTGATGTTCTCGCTCGACGGTAAGCCGCAGGAAGAGACCGGTGACGTCATTGGCGCTGCCCTCTGCTACAGCGGCAACTACAAACTGCAAGTGGTGACCGATGAGACGGAATACCACTACTTCTTCGCCGGTATCGATGAGCAGAACTCGGCCTACCATCTGAAGAAAGGCGAGACCTTCACCACTCCCGTGCTGGCTTTCACCTTCTCCAAAGACGGCCTCAGCGGGGCAAGCCGCAACTTCCACCGCTGGGGACGCAAATACATGCTCCAGCACGGCGACCAGGAACGACGCATCCTGCTCAACAGCTGGGAGGGTGTGTACTTCAACATCAATGAGAAAACGATGGACCAGATGATGGCCGACATCGCGAGCATGGGCGGAGAGCTCTTCGTCATGGACGACGGATGGTTCGGAGAAAAATATCCCAGAAAGAACGACCACACATCCTTAGGCGACTGGGGCGTCGACAAGACGAAGCTTCCTCACGGTATTCAGGGCCTCGTCGACATGGCCAAGAATCACGGCATCAAGTTCGGCATCTGGATAGAGCCCGAGATGACCAATAAAATCAGCGAACTCTACGAGAAGCATCCCGACTGGATTGTGAAAGCTCCTAAGCGCGACGCCGTAACAGGACGCGGTGGCACACAGCTCGTCCTTGACATGGGCAACCCGAAGGTGCAGGACTTCGCCTTTAGTGTCGTTGACAACCTCCTCTCCAAATATCCGGAAATAGCCTATATCAAGTGGGATGCCAATATGTCGATTGTGAACCACGGCTCACAATATCTGCCTGCCGACGAGCAGAGCCATCTGTTCATCAACTACCACCGTGGGCTGGCAAAAGTCCTCGACCGCATACGCGCCAAGTACCCTGATGTGACGATTCAGGCTTGTGCTTCCGGCGGCGGCAGAGCCAACTGGGGTGTACTGCCTTGGTTCGATGAGTTCTGGGTGAGCGACAACACCGATGCCCTTCAGCGCGTCTATATGCAATGGGGCACAAGCTATTTCTTCCCGGCTATTGCCATGGCCTGCCATATCAGTGCTGTGCCCAACCACACCGTCTATCGCACCACCTCACTGAAATACCGCATTGACGTGGCTATGAGCGGAAGACTCGGTATGGAAATACAACCCAAGAACATGACTGAAGCTGAGAAAGAACAGTGCCGCAAGGCCATTGCCGAATACAAGACGATAAGACCTGTGGTACAGTTCGGCGACATCTATCGTCTGCAAAATCCCTTTGACCACAAGGGACTTGCCTCGCTCATGTATGTCAGCGAAGACAAGGGCAAGGCCGCTTTCTTCTGGTGGCGCACCGAGAACTTCTACAACTGGCACCTTCCCCGCGTGAAGATGGCCGGACTCGACCCCGACAAGATGTACAAGGTGCACGAACTCGACCGCGTGGGCAACAGTCCGCTCTATTGTGAGGGCAAAAGCTACAGCGGAGCCTATCTTATGAACCACGGTCTCGACATGCCCATGACAGTGAACTATCCCGGCGAGATGCGCAGCGACTGGTCCAGCCGTGTGCTCTATCTCACTGCTGAGTAATTATTCCTCTTCCGGCTTCCCCTTTGATTGGGGAAGTCGGAAGTCAAGAAATTTGAGATATATTTCTTCCATCGGGGATTGTCCCTTAGCCTCTCTGCAAGCAAAGCTCTAAGGAGAATTTCAATAAGTGCCTGTCACCTTTCTTGACGTTTTTAAACCATACTTCAAATAATCTATACTAACGTCAGAATTTACAAAACACCATAGTATGTGTCTTACATATTGCATTTGTATTAATTAACAGTTCATTCACGCAATTATATTCCCCAACACTTGCTTCATCAATATAATCTATATACATTTGCACCGTGAAAGAAGTTAACACTTTTCACAAAGAATAATTCAAACGGAAGGCGCGAAACACGCAGAATAAAATACCACCAGGACAGGAAGCCTCTCGGCAACGAGACAATCCTTCTGTAATGAACGAACTCTTCGAGTAATGAACGAACTCTTCGAGGTGAGCTCAGTTTACGCATCTTCACTTCCACCTAATGTCCAGTCACCATGATTGGATCTACTAAGACAGAATGATTAAACCTAAAAGTTAAAGATTATGGGAAAATGAACTGCTTAATGAGTTTCCGTATTCGCAAGGCAGAATACGAAACACTATGAAATTCTCGAATGCCCAATCTGTAAGCAGACCTCGAGGCATTCAAGTATAAAGCTAATTTTCACAATACAATGAAGCAGATATTATTAACTATACTTACGGCTCTTATGATGTCATTAAGCTGCGCCAATGTTCAGGGGCAGACTTTCTCAAAGATGCCGGAGAAGCAAAGAAATGCGGCTATTATCAAAGCAGCTAAAGACCTTTACAACAATCCCGTATTTAAGAACCATAGGAAGAACTGGCCCTACACCGGCAAGCCTACT
>ONMG01000081.1 GCA_900318855.1 uncultured Prevotella sp. | reverse complement strand
TTAACTTTGCAGCCAATTTTAAACACGTAAGGTTATGAAGCATCCTTTGAGAAGCGCTGTTTGCACTGAAGGTCGACGCATGGCAGGTGCCCGCGCCCTATGGGTGGCTGCAGGCATGAAACCCGAGCAGTTCGGCAAACCCATCATCGCTGTGATCAACTCTTTCACCCAGTTTGTGCCGGGTCACACTCACTTGCACGAGATTGGTCAGATGGTGAAGCAAGAAATCGAGAAACTGGGCTGCTACGCGGCCGAATTCAATACTATCGCCGTCGACGACGGCATTGCAATGGGGCACGACGGGATGCTCTACTCGCTACCCTCACGCGACATCATTGCCGACTCCGTGGAATACATGGTGAACGCCCACAAGGCCGACGCCATGATCTGTATCTCCAACTGCGACAAGGTGACTCCCGGCATGCTCATGGCAGCCATGCGACTCAACATCCCCACGGTGTTCTGCTCGGGTGGCCCAATGGAGGCCGGCAAATGGAAGGGCGAGAACGCCGACCTCATCACGGCTATGGTGAAAGGAGCCGACCAGGAGGTGAGCGATGACGAACTGAGCCAGATAGAGCAGTGCGCATGTCCGGGCTGCGGATGCTGCTCGGGGATGTTCACGGCCAACTCCATGAACTCGCTTACCGAGGCTATCGGACTGGCCCTGCCGGGCAATGGCACGGTGCTGGCCACTCACGTCAACCGTGTGGAGCTTTTCCGCCAGGCAGCGCGGCTCATCGTGAAGAATGCCATGGCCTATTATGAGCAGGGCGACGAGAGCGTGCTGCCCCGCAGCATCGCCACCCGCGAGGCCTTCCTCAACGCCATGAGCCTCGACATTGCCATGGGCGGAAGCACCAACACCGTGCTCCATCTGCTCGCTGTGGCTCAGGAAGGGGGTGTCGACTTCACGATGGCTGACATCGACCGACTGAGCCGCCACGTGCCCTGCATCTGCAAGCTGGCTCCCAACACGCAGAAGTATTCCGTGCAGGAATGCAACCGCGCGGGTGGCATCCTCGGTATCTTGCGCGAGCTCGACAAGGGCGGCCTCATCGACGGGAACGTGTCAAGGGTGGATGGTATGACCCTGAAGGAGGCTATGAGCAAATACGACATCACGGGTGAAAAGGTGTCGGCCGAAGCCGACCGAATCTATCACAGCGCCCCCGGAGGCCGCTTCTCCACCGTCATGGGGAGCCAGAATGCCAGTTGGCCTTCGCTCGACACCGACCGCACGTCGGGCTGCATCCGTGACCTTCAGCATGCCTACACACAAGACGGTGGACTGGCGGTCCTCTTCGGCAACATCGCTAAGGATGGCTGCGTGGTGAAGACGGCCGGCGTTGACTCTTCGCTCTGGCATTTTGAGGGACCTGCTGTGGTGTTCGACTCGCAGGAAGAAGCCTGTGAGGGCATTCTCGGCGGCAAGGTGAAGAGCGGCGACTGCGTGGTCATCACCCACGAAGGACCTAAGGGAGGACCGGGTATGCAGGAGATGCTCTATCCCACATCCTATATCAAGAGCCGGCATCTCGGCAAGGAGTGCGCACTCATCACCGACGGACGTTTCTCTGGAGGTACCAGCGGACTGAGCATTGGCCACATCTCGCCCGAGGCGGCTGCGGGTGGCAACATCGGCAAGATAAAGGATGGCGACATCATTGTCATCGACATCCCGTCGCGAACAATCAACGTGAAACTCTCCGACAACGAGCTGGCCGCACGGGCACAGCAGCCCCTGCGACGCACACGCACTGTGAGCAAAGCACTCAGAGCCTACGCACAAAGCGTGAGCTCGGCCGACAAGGGAGGAGTGAGAATCATTGAATGAACACTGAACAAACAATACGTTAGCAGTTATGAATCAGGATAATATCAGCCGTAAGGACAGTTGCGAGGCCGAGCCTCAGGTGCCCTGGAACGGCGTGCGCATCGGTGAGAAATGCAGTGGCGCCGAGATACTCATGCGAGCACTCTATCAAGAGCATGTCGATACCATCTTCGGCTATCCCGGAGGGGCCATCATGCCTGTCTACGATGCACTCTATACCTACACCGGGAAGAAGGATGCTTGGTTTCATCACGTACTGGTCAGACATGAGCAGGGGGCAGCGCATGCTGCCGAAGGCTATGCCCGAGTGAGCGGAAAGGTGGGCGTGGTGCTTGTCACCTCGGGACCAGGAGCTACCAACACGCTGACCGGTGTAGCCGATGCCATGATGGATTCTGTGCCTCTGGTGGTGATAGCAGGACAGGTGGGGGTAGGGGCCCTTGGAACCGATGCCTTTCAGGAGGTCGACCTCGTAGGCATCACTCAGCCTATCAGCAAATGGAGCTATCAGATTCGCAAGGCCGAGGATGTGGCATGGGCCGTCAACCGCGCTTTCTTCATTGCCCGAACGGGGCGACCCGGACCGGTAGTTCTCGACTTTCCCAAAAACGCACAGGTGGGCATGGCCGAATGGCAGCCAGGAAAGACCGACAAGGTGAGGTCGTATAACCCTTATCCAAAGCCCGACCCAGAGGCCATCCAGGCAGCAGCCGACCTTATCAATAACGCGAAGAAGCCCTTTGCCCTCGTCGGACACGGAGTGGAAATCGGCGAAGCACAGGCCGAGCTGCGGGAGTTTCTCGAAAAGGCCGACATCCCCGCAGGACGCACCATGCTGGGACTCTCCGCACTGCCTACCCATCATCCTCTGAATATGGGTATGCTCGGTATGCACGGCAACTATGCTCCCAACATCAAACAGCAGGAGTGCGACGTGCTGATAGCCATCGGCATGCGCTTCTCCGACCGCGACACTGGCCGCCTCGACCGCTACGCCAAGCAGGCTAAGGTGATTCATCTCGACATCGATGCTTCGGAAATCGACAAGAACGTAAAGACCGATGTTGCCGTGGTGGCCGACTGCAAAGAGAGCCTGCCTGCCATCACAAGTCTACTGCATAAGGCCGAACATAAGGACTGGATAGCCTCTTTTGCCCCGCTTCGGGAAAAGGAGGAGCGCGAGGTTATCAATCCTGCCATCCATCCTTCACCGCAAGGCCCGCTAAAGATGGGCGAGGTGGTGAACGCTGTGGCCGAAGCCACTAAGGGCGAGGCTATTCTCACTAACGACGTGGGACTCAATCAGATGTCCTCGAGCCGCTATTTCAAGTTCTGCCGTCAACGTAGTATCGTGACCAGCGGCGGATTAGGGACTATGGGATTCGGACTCCCTGCCGCTATCGGCGCCACCTTCGGAGCACCCGACCGCCAGGTGTGCCTCTTCACGGGTGACGGTGGACTGCAGATGTGCATCGAGGAGCTTGGCACCATCATGGAGCAGCAGGCTCCGGTGAAAATCATTCTGCTCAACAACAACTATCTGGGAAACGTGAGGCAGTGGCAAGACCTGATGTTTCACCACCGGCACTCGTTCACCCGAATGATGAATCCCCACTACGCTGAGATAGCACAGGCCTATAACATCGGTTATGATGTGGTGACAAGGCACGACGAGCTTCAGGCCAAGGTGAAACGCATGCTGACCGACAAGGGCCCATTCCTGCTGGAATGTGCTGTGGAGGAGGAAGAGAATGTAACCCCTATGGTCACACCGGGCAGTTCTATCGACGAGATGAAGTTGCACTTGGATATTTAGATTGTTATGGATAAGAACTTTTATACATTAATCGTATACAGTGAGAATGTTGCGGGCGTACTCAACCAGGTGACGGCCGTGTTCACCCGACGCCAGGTTAACATTGAGAGCCTTAACGTGTCGGCTTCAAGTTTGGACGGCATCCATAAATACACGATCACTTGCTGGAGTACCCCCGACCAGATAGAAAAGATAGCCAAACAAATTGAGAGGAAGATTGACGTGCTCAAGGCGTCGTACTATACCGATGACGATATATTCATCTACGAGATTGCGCTCTTCAAGATAGCCACTCCAGTGCTTCTCGACAATCCGGATATCTCGAGGGCCATCCGCCGGTCCGACGCAAGGATGATGGAGGTCAACCCTGTTTATTCCACTGTGCTCATCGCCGGACTTACTGACGATATCGCCGGCCTCTTTGGCATCTTGAATTCCTATCACTGCATACTCCAGTACTCCCGGTCCGGAAGGGTAGCTGTAACAAGAAGCAAGCAGGAGCTGATGCCTATTCCAAACGATTGACAACAGCCTCTTGAGTTAAGCCTTGACCGGCAAAAATCCATACATTGAAGGAAGCTGAGCTTCAAGGCCTGTACTGCTAAGGTGAAATAAATCATGGCCATCAACTAAAAAGACGTAAGTATATTTGGCTGTTTGCTTTTAAATAGTTACCTTTGCAGCCAATTACAAAAGAGTTAGTAAAGAGAGATTGAGAGATTTAGTTTATCACATCATTAATAATTAAAGTTATTGCTTATGGCAGAGATGAATTTTGGAGGCGTCGTTGAGAACGTCGTAACCAACAAGGAGTTTACGGTGGAGAAGGCACGTGAGGTGCTCAAGGACGAAACGATAGCTATTCTGGGTTATGGAATTCAAGGACCTGGTCAGGCAGGCAATCTTCGGGATAACGGGTTCAACGTCATTGTTGGCCAACGTCCGGGGCGCAGTTACGAGAAGGCCAAGGCTGATGGATGGGTTCCGGGAAAAACACTGTTCTCTATCGAAGAGGCTGCTGAGAAAGGAACGATTCTCTGTATGCTGCTCTCCGATGCAGGTCAGATAGCCCAATGGCCCACAATCAAGAAATACATTACCAAGGGGAAGACGCTTTATTACTCACATGGCTTCGCCATCAACTGGCAGGACCGCACGGGAGTAGTACCACCCAAAGACATCGACGTCATCATGGTGGCTCCCAAGGGTTCAGGCACCTCTCTACGCACAATGTTCAAGGAAGGTAGAGGGCTCAACTGCTCCTATGCTGTTTACCAGGACGCAACGGGCAAGGCAAAGGAGAAAACACTTGCCATGGGCATAGGAATTGGCTCCGGCTATCTCTTTGAGACTACCTTCCAGCGTGAGGCCACATCTGATCTCACTGGTGAGCGCGGTGCTTTGATGGGCGCCATTGAAGGACTGCTGGAGGCTCAATACAATGTGCTGCGCGAACATGGACACTCGCCCTCTGAAGCTTTTAATGAGACTGTGGAGGAGCTCACACAGAGCCTAATGCCTCTCTTCGGCGAAAAGGGCATGGACTGGATGTACGCCAACTGTTCTACTACTGCTCAGCGCGGTGCTCTTGACTGGGCTCCAAGATTCCGGGAGGCTATCACGCCGGTGATGGAATGGCTTTACCTGAGTGTGAGAACCGGTGAGGAAGCACAGATTTCCATCGACAGCAACTCGAAGCCTGACTACCGCGAAAAGCTGAATGCTGAGCTGAAGGCTATGCACGACATGGAAATGTGGCGCGCGGGAGAAACGGTCCGCAAGCTGCGCCCGGAAAACAATTAAGTCTTTAGAAATACGTCGGAAACGACGTGGCCTAGGTCTGCCGGCATTGGTTAAAAGGGGTCTACATTCAACCTGCTCCACTTAACCAAGGCTGGCAGACTTTCTTATTCAGTCCTCAATAATCCCAGCTTGACGCCAGGAACCGACCAGTGCGGTACAATCGTTCAGCGCTGTGTCACGGTCAACCTCATACTCCTCCAAGAGCAGATTTACCATGTCATCGACTGTAAAGTCCTTGTCCTTAAGCTTATTCCACAGATAAGCGGAAGTCTCGTTCATACTGATGATATTGCTGAAGTCAATATTCTCCTCGCCCTCAGCCACAAGGATGTTCTCACCGCAGATTTGGCGGATGTTGAAACCTTTCTTTGCTTTCATAATGGTGATATTTGTAAGCGATATTATATTGTACCCAACAAGGGAATCCATATTCTACGGTAGAAGGCAAGCAGGTATCTGCGCACTGGAAACAAGTGAGTCCACACCCAGGAATAAACTCTCCATTTACGTCCGGTGATGAGGTCGATTTTGTCTCTCCCTTTGCGGTAGAATCCTAAAATTGTTGCACGGACATCATCTGTAGTGCAGTGTTCATATGTCAGATTGCCATCACCCAACAGAGTGAGCTGCTTTCCATCTTGCTTCACCAACCGATGCAGAACATAATGTCCCGGACCGATTTCAGCGAGTATAGGGTCACCCACCGCATAATGTCGGGGGAGAGTCAGGAGAGCTATATCCCGGTCGTCTTCAAGGAATGGGCGCATAGAGAAACCGCGAAGACGCAACTTCACATTATGCCCCTCATGCAGCATCTCCACAATTGCCGGTATAAGCTCCGCATTAGGGAATTTAACTACGTTCTTATTCATCTGACTATGGTATCCTTACACAATAAGGCTGCCTCCTTGTCGGGAAGGCAGTGAAGGGTATAGACGGGAATACGCTCGACAATGCGGGTGACAGAATCACAGATGTGATTGAATATGTCGGGATCCCATTTCATAGAGGAGCATGACGGAAGAACCGACGCGAAGGCTTCGACGGGCTTCAGTCGATCTATTGAATTGACCTTTGCCCTGTCGATGCGGGTCAGTGCCCCCAAAGGCGCCTTGACATTGCGATAGCAAGGTGTTTTTCCACTCCATGGACTGCCATAGATGAACACATCGTTGCCGTCGACTCTCACTATAGGGTTGTCATCGTTCATAAGGTCGCAGTCAGGAATATAGCGAAGCCACGAACTCACCTGTGTACTCTTTCCTGTACCACTCTTGGCGATGAAGGCATATCCTTTACCGGCATGCCTCACCAGTGACGCATGAATAAGCAATGCTCCCTTGGAGCAACCCGCAAAGGCGAAGATAAGCATCAGTGCATTATTGAGCCCAAAGTTTCGCATCCGAAAGCTACCGTTAAGGGCACATTGACAATCGGAGAAATCTTTGTTGGCAATGAGCAGGCAACAGTCGCACCCATCAATATCACGGATGATAAACTGATAACCGCCATTGTCAAGTCGGTCGACAACGGTGTCACCATTTCCCGTATCAAAGGTTCTGACACGGTGGCGCCGCCCTTTGTCGATTGGTTTGAGCTCATCATCAACATATAGCGTGAACAGCATTTCTTCCTTTACCTCATTCTCACTGGCAACAACGAACTTTGAGAAAGAAGGAAGAAGCTGCATGCCATTGCGCCCCTGGCCTTTAAATATGAGCTTAACAGGAAAATCCGCAATGCGAAATAACCGGATATTCTCTCCCATCACAATAGAAAGCCTTACTGCTGCGGAGCTTCCTCCGGATGCCCCTTCGGCTCTTCTGGGGCTGGTGTCTTACTCTGCGGAGCAGAGTCATGCGAAGCCTTTGCTTTCGCTTTCCGATGCTTTCGAGCTTCCTTGCGTGCCTTCTTCTCAGCAGCAGCCTCTTTCTTTTGCTGCTCCACCAGTTCTAGGTCCACCTGCACGGGAGAATACTTAAAGTCATTCTGACTGATGTACTTAACATCATACTTCATCTTCCCGCTGGTATATTTCTTCTTGAACTTGATAAACTTCTTTTCAACGTCCTTCTGACTCAAGGCAAAAGTAGTGACACAGGTAGGTGCCTTCTCGCCCTTTTCCTTCAGATAGTCACGCAGCTGGTAAGAGTAGTTCTCCCTGCTGTAAAGGAAATGGGTCTTGCTGTCGATCCATGCACTGTCAATTTTCTGAATATTCGTGAAGTAGACCGTTGAGTCATTGAAGGAAGCTGCAAAGCCGAAAACATAAACAGCAGTCCGCTTATTACCTGCCTGCAATGCGGTCACTCCACCTAAGAGCAGGAGCAATAAGCTTGATGTTAGCCTGTGTATCAATCTCATTCTGTAATGTATTTAACTTAATCGTTCTCTATTCATTATTCATTGACCGAGATAGGAGCGCAGCACCTTATCCTTAGTATTACTGCGCAAGTGCCGGATAGCCTTTTCCTTAATCTGCCGTACTCGCTCTCTTGTCAGACCGAACTTGTCGGCAATCTCCTCGAGTGTCATCTCAGGGGAGTCGATGCCGAAGAAGCAGGAGATAATGTTGCGCTCACGCTCGCTGAGTGTTGCCAATGCCCTTTCGACTTCCACCTTCAGCGACTGTTGGTCGAGTGCCTCATCGGCACTCGGCGAGTCCTCATTCGGCAGTACGTCGAGCAGGCTGCTGTCCTCACCTTCCAGGAAAGGAGCATCCATCGACACATGCTTGCCATTGAGCTTCATGGCGTCCTTCACCTTTTCTTCAGGGAGGTCGACTTCAGCGACAATCTCATCAATACTCGGCCGACGCTCATGCTCTTGTTCAAAGCGGCTCACTTCCTTGGACACTCTGTTAACAGATCCCACCTGATTGAGGGGAAGCCTCACGATACGGCTCTGCTCGGCAATGGCCTGAAGTATACTTTGACGAATCCACCACACAGCATAGGATATGAACTTGAAACCTCTCGTCTCGTCAAACTTCTGCGCAGCCTTTATCAGTCCCAAATTGCCTTCATTGATGAGGTCAGGCAAACTGAGTCCCTGATTCTGATATTGCTTAGCCACCGACACAACGAACCGAAGGTTTGCCTTCGTTAGTCTTTCGAGTGCCGACCTGTCACCGCGTTTTATTCTCTGCGCCAGTTCTACTTCCTCCTCGGGCGAAATCAACTCCTCGTGACCAATATCTTGAAGATACTTGTCGAGTGATGCACTCTCCCGATTGGTAATAGACTTCGTAATCTTTAGCTGCCTCATGGTGTTCATAGTTTATGCCTTGCTGCAAATTTAGGCAATAATCTCGGGCCTGACAAATATTTTACCTCTTTTCTGCTCATCTTCAGGGCATTTTCTATCTTTCGTGGACGGAATTAAGGCTCTAAGCCCGCATTTGCCTATAGCAAAAGCATCTTGCATTCCATGTAGGAGGTAAAAGATCCGTCACTGAGGGAAGCCCCATTGCAGGAAATCAGATATTGAGCTTGCCTGTTTTCTACTTGGATTCTGCATAGTATCTGTCGAACACCTTTCTCAGTTCCTGCCTGTCAGCAATCACTTCTCTGACGCGTCGCAGATAGGCCGCATTGGGAGAATTCGGAATCCAAAGACGCAGATATCCTGAGGTCGAATACTTCTCTTCCATATGCTTCTCGAATCGATGCCACTGCTCTTCCTTAGTAAGGGTAGGATAATTTTCAAGACCGAACATGACCGCTCTTTGGAACACCACTTCTGGTGTGAGGTCACGGTCAGCCTCTGCAATGATTTTGCCATAGATGCTGCGTGGCTCACGGCTCAATGAGGCTCG
This sequence comes from uncultured Prevotella sp., assembly GCA_900318855.1. Taxonomy (GTDB): domain Bacteria; phylum Bacteroidota; class Bacteroidia; order Bacteroidales; family Bacteroidaceae; genus Prevotella. The sequence continues at coordinate 2,673 of ONMG01000081.1, read as the reverse complement.
ATGGTCTTCCACGGCCTCCTTCATAATCTTTATCTGCTCCTGGGAGAACCAGTGCCTGAGGCGCGCATCGGCTGCAAGAATCTTTCCGCCAGTGAGATGATGAATGGCTCGAGGTCCCGACATTCCCAAATCATGGTAGGCAGCAATGGCATACACCATATTGATGTCGGCACCGGTGGCATCAACCAACTTCAGAGCATTGGCGATGACCCTTTGCACATGACTGAGTCCGTGGCTGGGGCCAAAGGCATTATAACGTGGAAGAATCTCTCGCTCCACAAACGACATTAAGTCGAGGCTTACTTGCTGCTTCATAATCAGTTATCATTAGTCGGCACGTCCTCATCGGGTTATAACAAACTCAGAGAGGCACAGATGCCGAAGAGTAACATGTCACGTGAGGTCAGCCCAAGAATACGGTTGAGGGCCCGGCCATGATTCACTTCCTTCATCTTTCTCCATGTATCCCAATGTGCAAGGACGGGGATTAGGAAGAGCAACGTGACCACGAGACCACCCTGCCATGTCATCTGCCGCAGGCCCCACTGTACCAAAGTTATGCTAACAATCATGGCGGGAGCAATGAGGCCCAAGGCAAGATAAAGCCATTCGGAGGCGCTGACGCCAATACGTACGACAAGCGTCATCTTCCCGTCGCGGAGATCATTGTCGCGGTCACGATAATTATTAACGATGAGCAACTTATCGATAATCATTCCGCAGGCCACACTCGCCCAGAACACCTTGGCCGGGATGTGAGGTTCAGGGACTGTCACATAGTAGGTGAAGCACACCGGAACGATGCCAAAAAACACCAACACGAGCAGGTCGCCCAATCCTTTATAGGAAAAGAAAGTGGTATAGAGGAAAGCGAAGACAACACAGACGGCACCCACTGCTACGAGGGCCATTCCTCCGTAGAGAATGAGCGGAAGTCCCACCATACAGGCCAACAGACTTGTCACAACGAGCCCGCGGCGCATGGCTTTAAGTGTGATCCACCCTTCGGCACAAGCTCTCTTGGGACCCAGTCGGGTAGCCCTGTCGTCGTTGCCCCGGATGCAGTCAAAATAGTCGTTGATGAAATTGGAGTCTATCTGCATCAGGAAGGCAAAGCCCAGGCAGAGCAATGCCGCCACAATAGCGAACCGGCTTCCCGAATCATGGTAGGCCATAGCGCAGCCTATCATCACCGGCACCGCCGCCCCCGTGAGCGTCTTGGGACGGGCAGCCAGAAACCAGGCCCTTGCACTGTTTACCTTGGGCGCCTCAGAGGACGCTGTTGCTGCTTCGCCGGGAGCCTTATCCATCAGCTGATTCATTGGGCACATATATTAAATAGGTGTAGAACAATTAGTTGAAGAAGTTCCAGCTCACGCCCACACGCAGTATACGCGGGTTTAGAGGGTAGTGGGGAATCAAGAAATAGGACTTCTTTCCACTTCCTTCATTGACATGCGAGAACATCACAAAGAAGCGCGTATGTTTCAGATGGAAGTTCAGATAGACATTCACCAACGGGTAATTGCCCGTTTCCACCCGATTGTCGCCCTCCTGCACGGCAAACTGTCCCAAGGCAGGACTGTAGTCGGGAGCATAATACTTCGTAAAATAGCGGGCATCAGCCCCGAATTCCGTACTCAGCACATGGGCTATTCTGAACTTCAGATAGAGATTCGTCCAGACATTGAGCGTGGGAAGCGGAAGGATATCCTTCTGGGTGGACTTCTGCCAGGTGACAATGGTCTCCCAGAAAAGGGGACCGAACCTGAAATCCTGCATAAGCTGAGCCGAGAGCACACTGATGGCACTGCTGCTCTGACGTGGAGCCACCGTCATGCCTTGTCGGCGTGAGTTGTCGTCAATCGTATAGCTCATGCCCAGATAAGTGTAGTTGGTCAGTTCGTCGATGCCGACACGGAGCCGCGTACCCGTTTTTCTACTGGCCAGCACTCCTTCGATACGCGAATGAGTCACATTGTCGAGGTCAGCATCCCAGAGGAAGTGACGGCTATGATAGTGGCGGAAGTAGAAGGTCGGCTTATACCGGTGGAAGAAGGCATTGGCAGCGAGTGTGACGGTGTCGCCAAACAGGGGGAAATTGAGGTCGGCTTTCGCATCGAGATTGATACGTCCGGCATCGGCACCAGCAAAGAACACCTCGCCCAAGAGATTGAAGTGAAGCATGCTGCCCTGCGTCTTGCTCAGTTCGCCACCCGCCGACAAGGTGTGCTCGTTCCAGGAAGCCCTGCCCACGGAGTCGGGTAGGGTGAAATGGCGCAGCTCATGGGTAAGGAACGCCTTCACACCGGCCTTGGCCCACTTGTTGAAGCCTTCCAGCAACGAGAGGGCAAAGGTATTGCGCAGGCGGAAGTGGCGCGTCATATCGTAGATGGAGTCGCCGGGGAGCTGCTCATCCATCTTATAGCTGTTGGCATAGTAGCCTTCAGGAGTCTCGTAAGCCTGATAGATACGGCGGTAATTGTCAAAGCTCACTGTATGGATGAAACTGGTCACAGGCACATATTCGTTCTTGAGCCAGGCGGTGTCCTCCTTGGCTTTCTGTTCCAAAGCCAGCAGACTGTCTGCCTGCTGCTTGCTGCTCACCTGAATGCGTCCGTTCTTGGCCTTGGAGAGCGAGTCGGTGGCAGCTTCGGCCACAATCTTGGCACC
>ONMG01000157.1 GCA_900318855.1 uncultured Prevotella sp. | reverse complement strand
TTCAGGGTGACGCATTGACGAAGTCAGGAGGTTGATCATCACCGATAGCAATTTGATGGCGCAAATAAGCGGCTATGCCAAGTGCTGTCCTATGTGGATTGTTTTAACCCCTGCTATTTCAGAGGCTTCACATCCCCTCAAAAAGGTCGAAATTTCCAGTTTTTGGATTGCGCAGGCAGGAGACCATATTTCCAACACACTAATATTCAAGCACTTAATCAAGCGCCCATCATCAGTTTAATCGCCCAGGGGTCAGAGGCCCTGTCGCCCAGGGGTGAGAGGGCCTGTCGCCCAGGGGTCAGAGAATGTGTGACCCCTGGGCTATTGAACACCTGCCCCAAGGCCTTGCTGCACACATACGGAAACACCACTTCTACCCACCCCGCCATATTACCACCTCCGCCCCAGGTTCACCAACTCAACAATGCCATCGAATAAGAAAAAAAGCTGCCAACAGGAAGGCCGAATCCCATTTTTTGTGTAACTTTGCGCTACTAACAATACTCAGTAACAACAGCCGGGCCCGTCAGCCCCGTCCAACCAGGCCGAAGTCTCAGCACCACCGCAAGCACAGTGCCTCGGGCAGGGAGCCGGAAGCAACCTCGGCACCCATGACTAAAATCTAAACATTAGGAAATGAACAGACAATTATGGTCGGCCCTCGTGGCCTCCCTCTGCCTCGGCCCGTCGATGTCGGCTCAAGAGCGCGTGCTCTCAGAGCAGATGTCGGGCTTTCCCTGCGATGAGCCAGGTATTGAGAAAGGTGTGTCAGCCTGTTATGCAGGCCACATCGGCAATGCCCTCGTGATGGCGGGCGGTTGCAATTTTCCCGACGCGCTGCCCTCCAAGGGAGGCACCAAGCGCTATTACAAAGGTATCTATGCCGCAACGCCCGACAGCAGCCGCAGCCTCCACTGGAAGCTGGTGGGTTGGCTGCCCGAGGAGGCAGCCTACGGAGTGAGTGTCACACTGCCCGACGGTATGCTGTGCATTGGGGGCAACAATCAAGTTCATTCGCTCGCCAGCGTGCTAAAAATAAGTTTCGACGGCCATAAGGCCACCGCCACAGCGCTGCCACCTCTACCCCACGGCATGGACAACTTCACGGGATGCATGGCCGACAGCGTCGTCTATGTGATGGGAGGCACCGAGGTGCTCGCCCTCGACTTGCGGCGGCTGGATGAGGGATGGCGGAAGCTAAGCTCGACCACGGAGGTGCGCGTGCAGCCCGTGAGCGGCATCAGCGGCGGACGCTTCTGCGTGTGGGACGGATTCTCGCCCAAGACTTCCGAGAGCGCCGCCAGCCTTTCGCTCGACGGTTTCACGCTCGGCCCCGACAGTCTGCAGACACTACCGGCACCCATGAGCCCCGACGGCGAGGAAATCTTCCTCGGAGGCGCAGCGGCCATCAATGTGGAGCCCGGCATCATCCTTACTGTGGGCGGTGTCAACAAGGACATCTTCCTGCCCGCACTCAATGCTCCCCAGCCCGGCTATATGGAGCATGAGAAGGAATGGTATCGCTTCAATCCCTACATCAGCGTGTGGAAGGACGGCCGGTGGCACATCGTCGGCCGCACCCAGGACACGGCCCGTGCCGGGGCCAGTCTGGTGAGCTATGAGAACCAAGTCTATGTGATAGGAGGCGAGCTTAAACCCGGTGTGCGCACTCCCGTCGTCATCCGTCTAAGCATTCAGCCATGAGCACAAAGATAAAGAACAGCTATCCCTGGGTAGTGGTCGGCCTGCTGTGGGTGGTGGCCCTGCTCAACTACATGGACCGCCAGATGCTCTCCACCATGCAGGAAGCCATCAAGGCCGACATCAGTGAACTCAACAAGGCCGAGGCCTTCGGTGCCCTCATGGCCGTGTTCCTCTGGATTTACGGCATTGTGAGTCCCTTTGCGGGCATCATTGCCGACAAGGTGAGCCGCCGGTGGCTGGTCATCGTCAGCCTCTTCGTATGGTCGGCTGTCACCTTCCTCATGGGCTATGCCACCACCTTCGATGAGCTCTACTGGCTGCGCGCCATCATGGGCGTGAGCGAGGCGCTCTACATTCCGTCGGGACTGTCGCTCATTGCCGACTGGCACACGGGCAAGTCGCGCTCCTTCGCCGTGGGCATCCATATGACGGGCCTCTACATGGGTCAGGCCGTCGGAGGCTTCGGTGCCACGGTAGCCTCAGCGCTGTCGTGGCAGACCACTTTCCATGGCTTTGGCATCATCGGCATTGCCTATGCCCTGCTGCTCATCTTCGTGCTGAAGGACAATCCTGTCCAGCGTGCCCAGGAGAAGCGCGAGCGCTCCGGCCAGCCCAAAGGACGCATCTTCCAAGGCCTTGGCGTGGTGCTGTCTACGTGGTCGTTCTGGATACTACTCTTCTATTTCGCTGCTCCGAGCCTGCCCGGCTGGGCCATCCGCAACTGGCTGCCGACGCTCTTCCAGCAGAGCCTCGGCATCACGATGGAGGTGGCAGGTCCGCTCTCCACCATCACCATCGCTGCCTCGTCGTTCGTGGGCGTGCTGGCCGGTGGTCTGCTCTCCGACCGCTGGGTGCAGCGCAACATCCGGGGGCGTGTCTACACCAGTGCCATCGGGCTGGCCATGACCATTCCGGCTCTGATGCTGCTCGGCCTGGGTCACCAACTGCTCACGGTAGTGGCGGCGGGCATCTTCTTCGGTGTCGGCTACGGCATGTTCGACGCCAACAATATGCCCATTCTGTGCCAGATTATTCCCTCACGCTACCGCGCCACCGCCTACGGTCTGATGAACATGACGGGCGTCTTTGCCGGAGCCGCTGTCACCCAGGTGCTCGGCAAATGGAGCGACAACGGTGAGCTGGGACTGGGCTTTGCCCTGCTGGCTGCCGTGGTGCTCACCGCCCTGATGCTTCAGCTCGTCACGCTGCGGCCCACCACCGACAATGCAGAATAACTCACATCAATCATAATCATCAACAAACACTATAAGGATATGGAAAAAATCAAAGGCCTCATCGATGCCCCGTTCACTCCCTTCACCCCTAACGGCGACGTCAATCTTGAGCCCATCGGGCAGTATGCTTCGATGCTTCAGAAGAACGGTTTGAAAGGCGTGTTCATCAACGGTTCCTCCGGCGAGGGCTACATGCTGACCACCGAGGAGCGAATGCAGCTGGCCGAGAAATGGGTGAGCGTGGCTCCCGATGGATTCAAGGTCATCGTGCATGTGGGCAGCTGCTGTCTGCGCGACAGCGTGCGCCTGGCCCGTCATGCCGCCGAGATAGGCGCCTGGGGCGTGGGCTCCATGGCTCCCCCCTTCCCCAAGGTGGGACGCATCGAGGAACTCGTGGCATACTGCGAGCAGATAGCCGCAGCAGCACCTCAGCTGCCTTTCTACTACTATCACATACCGGCTTTCAACGGTGCCTATCTGCCCATGTTGGACCTGCTCAAGGCTGTCGACGGACGTATTCCCAACTTTGCCGGCATCAAGTACACCTATGAGAGTCTCTACGAGTACAACCAATGCCGGCTCTATAAGGACGGCAAGTACGACATGCTGCACGGACAGGACGAGACCATCCTGCCCTCGCTGGCCCAAGGCGGTGCCCAGGGGGGCATCGGCGGTACCACCAACTATAACGGACGTTGCCTCGTGGGCATCCTCGACGCCTGGGCCAAGGGTGACATCGAGACGGCACGGCGCCTGCAGAACTACGCGCAGGCTGTCATCAACGTTATCTGTCACTACCGGGGCAATATCGTGGCTGGCAAGCGCATCATGAAGCTCATCGGCTTCGACCTGGGCGGCAACCGCGTGCCCTTCCAGAATATGACCGACGACGAAGAGGGGCGCATGAAGCAAGAACTCGAGGACATCGACTTCTTCAGCCACTGCAACCGTCTTTGAGAGTGCACACTCATGACACTAAACTTCCGGCGTGGGGGTTATGGCTGCGGAATGGTTTCCGCAACGGTGCTCCCACCCAAGTGGCGTTGTCGCAAGCGCCTCATCGGGCTGAACGCTGACAACGACCCCCGGAATACGTCCACGAAAGAAGAATAAAAAAAGAAGGAGATTAAACCTACTAAAGCCACAGAACAATGGAAAGAAGAGAATTCGACCTTAGCGTGTCGTGCCTCGGTGTGGCACGCCGCAATCCTTACGACCTTGTGGTGCTGCCCTGGGGTGCCACAGAGCCCCACAACCAACATCTGCCCTACCTCACCGACTGCATCCTGTCGCACGACATTGCTGTCGACGCCGCCGAAAAGTCGTTTACCCGTTACGGTGTCAGAGTCATGGTAATGCCGCCGGTGACGATGGGCTCCCAGAATCCCGGACAACGCGAGCTGCCCTTCTGCGTGCATGCCAGCTATACCACCCAATGTAGCATACTGACCGACATCGTCGACTCACTGTCACGGCAAGGCTTCTCGAAACTCGTCATCATTAACGGCCATGGCGGCAACAGTTTCAAGAATATGATTCGCGACCTCTCGGTGTCGCATCCCCACTTCCTCATAGCCCAGAGTGAATGGTTCCGCATGGCTCCTGCCAAGGATTACTTCGAGCAGCCGGGCGACCATGCCGACGAAGTGGAGACCTCGGTGATGATGCACTATCACCCCGAGCTGGTGAACCTGCAAGAGGCCGGCGACGGCAAGAGCCGCTTCTTCCGCATTGAGGCGCTGCGCAAGGGACAGGTGTGGATACCACGCCACTGGAACCTCGTGAGCGAGGACACCGGCATCGGCGACCCTCGACGCTCAACAGCCGAAAAAGGAAAGGCCTTTGCCGAGGCCTGCAGCGATGCCTACGCCCGGTTCTTCAAGGAGCTGGCTGACGTGAAGAAGCCCGAGGACCTCTACGAGTAATCCAACGTCAGACCGTAAACTCCACCCGACAGCGGCACACCTCACCGTGGCTCTCCTCCCCGGTGCGACGACGGACGCTCACGCTGAAAGCATGCTCCGACTCCTGCACACGGTAGAAATCGAGCTCATCGCCGCAATGTGCCTCAGCCACATAGGCGATGTCGAGGCGGTGCAGACGGTGCGAAGAATAGAAGTCCATGGGCCAAAGGTCGAGCACATGCTCAATGTACTTCACGCTGTTCACATGTCCATTGATGTCGATGTCGGCATATTTCATCTGCACCGATGCCACCCGCAGCCCCTCATCTATCTTCACTCTTGAGGCGACGGCAATGGGGCATACCCGCTCCTTGTCGACATACTTGCTGATGGCCCCATCGCCCACAGAAAGGATGTCCACCGGCTGGCGGGTGCGTGTGTCGATCATGGCCCAAATGCTCCGCCCATAACCGTAGACAGTGCCATCGGCTGCCGTGACAGCATAGTTTCGGCTGGTGAAATAGCGCATCACACTGTCGACCCAAGTCTCGACGAAGAACTTGTCGTAGGCCTCGGGCATAGCCTTCATCTCAATGGCCAGCCGCGAGAGTACCCATGTGAGATGATGCTGGTTGAGATAACTCATGCCATAGCCACGTTCAGCAGAGTGATAGTCGGCGGCATTGAGCAGGTGGTTGCCTAAATGCCCCAGGAAAAGATGGTTCGTGAAATCGCAATGAAACGGCTCAGCCAAGAAGGGATAGCGAGCCGACTTAGGGAGCAGTGGCCTTTCTTCTGTCATATTCTGTAATTGTATTGATTACTCCAAAGGATAACGCCGGAAAAGGGGGATTAGTGTGAGAGGGCAACCCTGAATTTTAGGAAAAGAGAGAGAAATAAAGTTAAAACAGGCCTCTTTGCGTAACAATGTAGCATGGAAAAGACTATATTTGCCACAGTATATAATCACTTAATGTAAAACTAATAACGAACAGAAGCTATGAAGAAAGTATTTCTAATGGCAATCGCAGCCTTGGCCATGGTTATGGCAAGCTGCCACGGGAACAAGACAAACACAGCAGCCGGAGGCGCTGACAGTGACTCTATTGCAGCCGTCGACACCAACGCACCTGAGGCTCAGTTGGCTGCTGACTCGCTCACCACGCAGCTCACACAGGTCCTGCAGAAGAAGGATGCCAAGGCCGTGACCACCACATTGGCCACACTGCAAACCAAATATGCAGAGCTCGCCAAAGCCGGTAAGGTGGACGAGGCGAAGGCTTACGCACTGAAGATACAGGAGTTCATCAACAAGCATGCTGACGAAATCAATGCTGTGGCCACAGGCAACACTACCATCAAATCGCTCGTCGACGGAATCAAGAACCTGCCCACAAGTGCCGCCACCACCGCCGAAGAAGCTGCCGCAGCCGTGAAGAGCGATGCACAGACGCTGGCCGGTGCCGCAAAGACAGCTGCCGAAACAACAGCTAAGGGGACTGTCGACGCCGCTAAAAGCACTGCCGAGGCTAAGGCCAACGAAGCCGTGACGAAGGCTCAGAACAAAGCCAACGATGCCGTGAACAAGGCCAATCAAAAGGCCAACGACGCCATCAACAAGGCAAACAAGAAGGCCAATGACGCCGTGAACAATGCCACAAATAAGGCACTCAAAGGATTAGGCCTTTAATCCTAAAGACTTTTCAACACGAGCAAAGGGGGCTGACGACAAGGATGTCGTCAGCCCCCTTCTGCTTTTATACTGTTCTAACGCGAGTGCTTATGCCGTGACTCGCTCCAGCCACTTCACCATGCCCAGCATGACGGCCATGGAGATGAAGCAGACAATCATGAAGACGAGCCAGCACTGCCAGATGGGCCACTTATCGTACATCAGCGGACCTATCCACAACAAGCAGTTGCCCACAGCAGTGGCACCGAGCCAGAGACCCTGGCAGAGACCCTGCAGATGCTTGGGAGCCACCTTGGACACAAAGCTCAGACCCAGCGGCGAGATGAAGAGCTCGGCTAAGGTAAGGAAGAAGTAGGTGAGAATGAGCACCCATGGTCCACACTTCAGCGCAGCCCGGCGGGCAGGATCCATGGCTGTGAAGGTGTCGGCCGAGGGCCATCCTTCAACCATAGAGAGCACCATGAGGAAGGCATAGGCCACACCGGCAATGGCCATGCCGTAGGCTATCTTCCGAGGGGTGGAAATGGGCTTGCCGATACTGGTGAAATGAGCGAAAAGCCACATCACCAACGGTGTGAGGACGATGACGAAGAAGGGATTGACAGCTTGCCATATCTCGGGTGGAACGGTGCTGGTGTTGACGAAATCGCGTGCAAAGAACGAAAGGCTCTGCCCATTCTGATGGAAGGAGAACCAGAAGAAAACGGAGATGCCCAACACGGCAAAGAGGGCATACATGCGTTGCTTGATTTCGGCTGCCATAGTGCGCTTCTCCTCGGCAGTATACTGTACCGACACCACTTCCTCCTTCTTTCCCGGTGTGGGGAAGAGATGCTTGGAGAAGTAGAAGATGGCCAGTGACACGAGCATCATCAGCACTGAGGCGATGAAACTATAATGGATGCCGGTGTTGAAGACATCGAGGTAGTTCTGGCAGAAGCTCGACATGTCGGTGAACTGATAACCGCTCATCTGCACCTGCTGGGCAAGCGTCTGAAGGTGGCCGGCATCAGCTCCGATATTGCCATTGATGTATTCATGGCAGAGCATGGGCAAGTCGGCATTGTAGGCCAAATGATGCACCTTGAGCCACCACGACCTCAGCAGCGGGGCGATGAAAGGAGCTGCCAGGGCACCCACATTGATGAACACATAGAAAATCTGGAAGCCGGCATCACGTTGTCCCTGTGCCCATTTTAACTTGTCGGGGCCCTGCTTGGCAGCATCGGCCTCGAAGTTATCGTACATCTGGCCCACAATGGCCTGAAGATTGCCTTTGAAGAGACCATTGCCACATGCTATTAGAAACAGGGCAAAGATAGTGAAGGTGAGCAGGCGACCATTGTTCTGCGGAGTGGCCAGAATGGGCACCGACAGAGCCACATAGCCCAGGGCCATCACGACGAGGCCGCTGGCGATGGTGCCCTTGTAGTTGCGCAGGCGGTCAGCGATGATGCCACCCACCAGACTCATAATGTAGATGGCGGCAAGGAAGAAGGCGGCAATGAGACCGCTGGTCTTGTCGGAAAGGCCGAACTTGGAACACAGGAAGAGTGCGAGCACGGCATTCATAATATAGTAGCCGAATCGCTCTCCCATGTTGCTTAAGGCTGCGAGCAGCAACCCCTTAGGATGATTCTTGAACATATTATTAGATTGGATGATTGATTTGTCAGATGTCAAAGAGATAGGTGGCCTTGATGACTATGGTGCCATTGTTTGACTTCGAGAAGTAGTCGCGCTTGCTACTGCCATAGATGTTGCCCAGGCCGTAGTAATAGCGCCCTTCGACGAGGAAATGGCCGACACCAGTGCTGAGCTCTGCACCTAATCCCGCCGCGATGCCATAGTCGAACTTGTTTTCCACCTTCATGCCGTACTGGGTGGTCTCCTTGTTTGCGCGGTCGTTGAGGTTGATGGCGTCGAGCTCGAAATTCTTCGTGGTGCTCTCACTGAGCAGATAGCCAAACTGTGGACCGGCTTGCACAAAGAACTGCATACCGCGATGCTCGCGCCCCCAGGCCAGATGGGCGAAGACGGGCACTTGGATATAGTTGAGCTGACGGTTGTAGGCTTCGTTGGCCCCACTGCGTCCCTTGACCGGCTGGTCGTTTAGGTCAACGATCTTCTCCTTCCATCCTGCCTGTGTGTAGTTGAGCTCGGCATAGATGGAACAGATGGTCTTGAAATACTTCTCACAGACATAGCGGAAGCTCAGGCCACCAGTCATTCCGCCCTGCATGCTTTGTGTCACCTTGGGGGTGAACCCTACATTAGAGAGCGCATAACCGCCATTGACACCAATGGCAAAATCGTTGCGGTGCTCTCCAATCTGAGCTGAGACCAGCAGAGGCAGCAAAGGCAGCAAAGAGAGCAAGAGGATACGCTTCATCATTATTATATCGGATTTATCAGTAGCTGATGCTTTCTATGGTACGGTCGTTCTTATAGTGGATAAGCAGGAAGGAGGTGTTCTGCATGCCGCCATTGCCCATGCGCTTGAAGTTGAGCGGAGTCTGCAAGGGCTGCCACGTGCTCTCATTGCGGGCACCGGTGAACGACTTGCCCTGCCGGAGCAAACCGCGCAGGAAGAACTGGGCATGGTCGTAGCCTGTGAGCGCAAATCGGGGTAAGGCATACATCATGCCCGTGCCGAACCACCGCAGATATTGGGCTTCGACGGCCTGAGTACGACTCGAGAAGGCATTGTAGAAAGCGGCTGTGGGAATATAGGTGTCGTATTTATAGAAAAGGTCGGCATACACCTTAGTGTATATGAGCCACTCCGTGTAACCGAAGAGGCTCACCTTCAATCCCGGCACACTGGCTGTCAGCTTATTGAGCTTGGCCAAAACCGTATTGAGTTCCGGTGAACGTCCGGTGTTAAGTACCACAACATTATTCTGGCTGTGACTGAAGCACTTGGCAAACATCTTGTCGGACGAAGTCAGGTTGGTGATACTGTAGCGCACACCTGCCTGCTCAAGACGACGCCTAAGGCTCAACGTGAAGATGCCTTTGCGCGAGGTTGTGTCATTGCAGTCGATAAAGATGGCATGGGCACCCTTAAAGCGCTGAAGAAAGGCCTCTATGGAAAGGTTGTTGAACTGGTCGGGGGTTTCGTAGACTTGGAATACCGAAGGATTGGTGAGCACCTCATTGCTGCTGATGGAGAAGGGAATAACGAGCTTAATGCCATTACTATGGCAGAAGTCGGCCAAAGGACGAACCTGAGGTGTGTACAAGGGACCGAAGATGATACTGCATGACTTCACCGCAGGATCGGCAAGGAAGGTGGAAATATTGTCGGACGCAGCCACATTCCATGTATGGATGTCGGTTGAAACTCCCTCACCGCGCAGTTCATCAACGGCCAGCAAGAGACCTCTGTAATACTCGGTCATGCGCTTGCCGTCGCCATCGGCATCGTGCAGAGGCAACATGACCCCTACGCGCAGCGCCTTCGGATTGACGGCAGATGCCGAAGTCTGGGCTGTAGAGGCGAAGGGGATGAAGATGTAGTCGCCCTTCTTCAGCGCATAGCCCTCGAGCTTCATGTCGGGGTTGGCATTACGCAAGTCTTCAATGGTTATTCCGTATTTCTTGGCAATGCCGTAGACGGTGTCCTTCTTCTTCACCTTATACATCTCACGCCACTTCGCCGTCTGGCCGGCAATGGTCAGAGGCATGAATAAGATGAGTATTAGGGCGAGATATCTTACAATTACTTTCATTTGCCTATAAGCTTTAATTCAGATGCAAATTTACTAAATACTTTCGAACTGACCAATCGCAAGGCTGCTTTTCTTAGCACCAGCAGTGTCCGGCCTTTTCCGGTCAGTCTCTATGCCGTCTCATCCGGAATCCGGACCAAAGTCTGTAGAGGTGAGAATAGGAACTCTCACAGCGGATTTCCTTTGCCTCCATATACCAAACACGGTCTTTTCCCGTTATTAGGAGAGTCGGTGCCGATGCACACTTTTAATACGGCACATCAGTCAACAACAAATGCCACTTAAAGCCTCTCTAAGTAGAAGACTCTGGAATGGCAGGCAACACTTTTAAAGCAATTATGGGGAGAAACAAATTCTCGAGCTCTGAGATTCAGAAGATTGGTAAGCTACTGCGGTTGAAAAACAAGGTCAACCGATACAAGCAGAAAATGATAAGGCATGACTTGCGCGTGATTTACGAGTTCAACATCTCTGATTTCAATGAGCCCGGCAAAGCCTTTGGCGAGGAGGAGCTGATGGCTGCCATTCGCCGGGGAGCCATTGAGATTCTTGACGATGCCACCATTGAGGCGATGAAAGCCAAACGGGCACGCGACAAGGCTTACGATGAGCAACAAAAAGAAGAGGCTTCCATCGCAAAGGGCGAGATGACGGACTGGAAGAAGGCTATGGAAGAATGGCAGCAATGGGAAGACCGTTCACAGCACGGTAACGATAAGGAATGATTTTGGAAATCAATCCTCAACGTCCAAAGAACGACGTCTTACAGCACACGTCTTCTCCCCTTCCTCAAGACCCCGCTCCATCCTGTCTTGGATAATCCCTACCACTCATTATTCCGGAACAATACTAATTCTACTGCTGGATGCATTACCTTCTTGATTCACTTGAATCTGAACGGGGATACGCTCTTTCAGTTCCTCCACGTGACTGATTATGCCCACATGTCGGCCGGAAGAGGAATGGAGCATACGGAGCGTATCAATAGCTTTCTGAAGAGGTTCACCGCTGAGCGTCCCAAATCCCTCGTCGATGAACAAGGTATCAACCTGCCATTGTTGTCCGATATCGCTTAGGGCTAAAGCCAGCGATAGCGAGACCAGGAAACTCTCTCCCCCTGATATCGTGCTGGCTGCCCTCGAGAGATAGCCCTGGTAGGCATCTTCTATGGAGATGACAAAAGTGCCCGGTTCCACCCTCAGCGTATAGCGGTCCGACAGCGTCTTCATATAATGGTTGGCTGATTGGATAAGACTGGCCAGCACATAGCTCTGCGCAATCTTACGGAAGGTGCTGCCAGTGGCATTGCCTATCAACTGGTTGAGACGTGACCATTTCTCGTAGACAGCTTTCCGTTCATTGGCCTCGTCAAGAAGTGTGCCTTTCTGCTGCTTGTTCATAGCATCCGTCTTAAGTTCCTGGCTGATAGCCCCTTTTTGTTCCCCGATTGCTTCCAACCTTCTTGCAGTGTCGGCAATGCGGAGCCGCAACCCCTCTAAAGTGTCGTCCTCTGTCATTTCCGGTTTCAGCTTTCCATGCTCGCTTTGTCGCCTTTCTGCATTGCTCAGCACAGAGCTTCGGGCGACCACTTCCTCCCGGCCTTTGCTGTTCTGCTCGTCATCTCGGGCAATATCCTCTGCCGTAAAGGCCTGGAGCACCGTCAGCCGTTCTCTTGACAGCGCACCGGCGGCAGCTAAGAAAGCTTCAAGCGAGGCTTGACTTTGCTGGTAACGCTCCGTAGCCGAGCGCCGGCGTGTGAGCGTCTCTGTCACATTCTTATAGAGTTCGTTGACCTGTTCGTGCAGATGCTCCGTCCTTTTCGGTTCAGTAGCAATGAGCTTCTTCCAAGACGGCATGGCCTCAAGAATATCGTTCATCACCGCTGATACATGGCGATTGTTCGTGCTCACGGTGCCGAGCATCACTGTGAGCGACTGCTCACACTGAGCTTTCTCTTTGTAGGTCTTTGCAGCAGCATCGAGCTCCGCACTGAAGTCAGCAGGCGACAGGTTCCAGTCGGTTGCCCACTGTCCGCACGTGACAATACCGCGCACCTCTTGCTCAGCAGTTTCCACGTCCAGCCTCTTAGCATGGATTAGGGACTGCACGTTCCCGATATCAGCCTTGCAGTCGTTGACCGCCTTTTCCGCATTCCTCATATCCTGTGCCAATACCTCAAAACGCTTGCGTTGGTTGTCCAGCTGACGGCGCCGTTTCTTGACCTCAGCATCTTTGGCCTCGCCCTCCTTGATTCTCTCACCAATCGAATCTTTCCGTTTTTGTGCCGAGATGCTCATGGCCGACAGCTCCTTCAGCGTATTGTCATCGAGCGTAGTTATGTCACACAGTCTGCAAGCCTCACGGGCCTTAGCCTCAGCCTCATGGTCAGAGTTGTCCTGAAGAAACGATTGACGGTCACGCTCATAAGCCTTTGACTCCGAGAGCACATTCGCTTCGGCCTTCATCCTCTCCTCCAATAGTGCAGAATAGTTTTTCTCGGCCACATCGAACTCTTTCTGCAGGCTTGCGACGAGCTTTGCCAATTCCTCTTCGTGCGGCAACGCCGTCGTTATCTGCTGTCGGCAGACAGGACATACATCCCCCACATGCAAGCGGAGCCGCATGGCTGAGGCAAACTTGTTCACGGAGTCTTTCTGTTTATCCAAGCACGCTTGACACACTTCCCGCTTCAGTTCAGCGTCGTGCAAAGGCGATTCCATCTCTGCAAGTCTCTTCCGCTTATTATCGAGCTCCTTCCGTCTCTCGGTAAGCTTCTGTAAAGCAACCTCCCGCTTCGCCTTCAAGTCGTTCCATACCAGGATACGCTCCTTGGCTGTTTCTATCTGAGAGAGCTTATCCTTTGCGTCATCCAGTCCTTGGCGCAGTTCCTGAAGATGCAGTGCCGCAACCGCCTCTTCCATTCTCTTCACCCCGGTCTCCTCCCCTTCCAGAGTCTGCTGAGCCTGATTAGCAGCAGTTTGTGCAGCAGCAAGTTCGGACAACCTGTGGTCGTTGAGCAGACGTGTGGTCTTCTCGATTTTGCTGTTGCACCTCTCAATGGTATGGCGCCCCTGAGCTATAGTATTCAGCTGAGCTATCACAGTCTGAGCCTTCTCATAGACCTTAGCCTTCTCTTTCTCAGCGTCAAGGAACCGGCGAATATCCTCAAGCTCGTTGTCTATTTTCTTTTCCTGCGTGTTGGCAAACAGCTGTCCTCCCAAGAGCTTCACATAAGTATCCGACAGTCCGTTCAATCGTTCATTCAAGCTGTTCGTCTCCTTCTCAGCCTGTGCAGCCTCCGTCATCCATCGGCGCGCGTCCCGGGTAGCATTCCAGTCATCTACCAGTCGCACTCTATCCTTGAAAGCGTCACTCTCCACATTTTCCTTAGCCGTTCGCAGGTTCTCCTTCGCCTTCACCACGTCTGCTTCCAATTGCACTTCATCCTCAATCCACTTGCATTTGGCAGTGTCACTGTCGCTAACAGCCTTCAGCGTCGTCTGCTGTTCTTCCAGAGAGGTCATTTGCTGTTTCCGTTCCCCAATCTCCTCGTCGGTCAGTGTCCTAATCCCCTCCACCCGGTGTTGTGCCTCTTCCCAGGCTTGTTTCTTTTGGGCTGTCAGCTCATACACCTTAGCGCCAATTCGTGAGTAGATGTCGGCTCCCGTAATCTTCTCCAGAATCTCAGCCTTCTCATCATCCTTGCTGTTCAAGAAACGCGTAAACTCCCCCTGTGCCAGCATCGTGGTGCGGCAGAACTGATTGAAGTCCAGTCCTATGGCCTCGGCAATCTCCTTCTTGATTTCAGCATCCTTTGTCAACGTCAGGTGGGTATCAATATTTCTCAGTTCCCAGCTTTTGTTCTTTATCGCCCCACTCAGCTTCTTGTACGCCCGGGCCACACTCCAGGTAGCCTCATAGCTGACGCCATTGCTACCCAAGAATGAGAGCGTGGCAAATGCTTCAGCGGTGTTGCGGCGCATCAGCTGACGGGGATCGTCAATCTTCACCTCTTTGCCCTCATCTCGGGTGACTCCCTGCATCTTGGTGTTATAGAGTCGTGGTGTGTCGGCGTAGAGCGCCAGACAGATGGCATCGAGGATAGTCGACTTCCCGGCTCCCGTCTTTCCCGTAATCAGATACACCTCACTGCTGGCCAAAGGCTCAGCCTCGAAATCAATGACCGCATCCTCAATAGAGGCTATGTTGTGGATAATAAGCTTTCTGAATTTCATCGTCTTGTCCTTTCGTCTTTACTTTCTGTCATCCTCACTCACGGCACGGAGCGTTTCGTTGAACATTTCTCTCAAGTCGTCGTCAAAGTCCATACCCAAGTCCTCAGCATACCTCTGAGCGATGTCGATAGGGTTCTGGGTTTTAAACTCCTGGACCGACATCATCCTCATCTCACCGGACTGACGGCTCTGACGGTGGGCGTTAATCAGACAGAAGCGGCACTTCTTCCCCTGGGTAATCAGCTGCGCCTCAGCATTGGCCTCAGCAGGCAGCTCACCGTCCACTTCCACGTTCAAGCGGATGTAGGCCTCGATGTCGTCGGGATAGTGCTCCAACAACTTCTTTGCCTCATTCCACGCGACAGTGCCCTCTGTGGGTAGGGTGACCAAAGGCCGATGAGTACGGATTTCAATCTCGCGAACGCTTGGCTCTTCACCATGGGAGGCTATCTCTACCATTGACACCGTGTGCCGATAGCTCTCGTCGAAACTGATAGGAAGCGGCGTACCGGAATAGCGCACCCGGTGATGCCCGCCTTGCACGAACTGTGCATGATGGATATGCCCGAGGGCAAGATAGTCGTACCCAGTTCCCATATCGTCCAAGTCGTAGGCGTCGATGCCGCCCACAGCATATTCGGAACTATTCTCATGTCCGGTAAAGTCGCAGCCACGCACCGTGGTGTGAGCCGAGAGGACGACAGGAAGATGCTGGCCGTTCCTGCGCTCCACCTCATCGAGCAGCTGTTGGTACAGTCCTTTCGGCATGTTCCTCTCATTGACATAGGGCACGGCGACGACGAACCCCTTTCCGGGGATGTCGATAATCAACTCTTCCAGATGGTCTGTATCTACACTGCCGACGGTGTAAACGTTCAGTGCCTTCCAAGGTGTGCGGAAAATGTCGTGCTTAGAGCTGCTGTCATGATTGCCGGCTGTGACGATGATGGTCATTCCCGGATTGGCATCATGAATCTTGACGAGTGCATTAGTGAACATCGTCTGTACGGCTGCCGAAGGCTGCGGAGTGTGGTACACATCGCCACAAAGGAGAAATACGTCGGGCTTCTCTTCCTTGACAATGTTCACCATTTGCAGGAGCATTGACAGCTGCTCCTCTGTGCGGTCGTAGTTATAGAGCGTATGGCCCAAATGCCAGTCACTGGTATGTAGTAGCTTCATCTTTAAAGTTTTATGGGGTTAGGGGTTAAGTTATTATTTAGCTTTCGGAAAGTGATGGCGTAGGCCGTGAGCATCAGCACACCGGTGAGCATCCAGGATACGGGATAAACGGCCATGAGATGGTTGAAACCGGGGTGGGCCGGACAATAGAAGAAGAGCCAGCCCAAGCGAAAGACGCAAGTGCCGAAGACGGCTATCAGCGTAGGAACCAAGGAATGGCCCAAGCCACGGAGGCAGGCTGCTGAAATCTCATAGCTGGCCGCCACCCACTGGAATACCAGCACATCCGCCATTCGTTCACGGGCGAAGGCGGTGACCTGAGGGTCGGTAGTGAACAGCCAGAGGAAGAAATCCCGCTGACCATAGAACAACAGATTACCGCCCAGACAGGACACAGCACCGCAGACCATACATAGCCAAAATACACGCTGGCACCGACGGAACTGATGGGCTCCGTAGTTCTGACCGACAAAGGTGACAGCAGTACCCGTGAACGCACTCATCAGGAAATAGCAATAGTATTCGAAGTTCTGTTCCACAGACGAACCGGCAATGGCCGCGGCTCCGTAGCCATTGATGCCAGTCTGAACAAAGACATTACTGAACGAGAACAGCATGCTCTGCAATCCCGTAGGAATGCCAATGGTGAGAATGCCGCGCAGGGCCTGCCGGTCGACGCGCAGGCGCGTGGACTGCAGGCGGAAGGGACCCGGCTCATGGCGCAGCACCCCTATCATGCACAAAGCACTGAAGACATTGGCCAGTCCCGTAGCGGCAGCCACACCTGCCACACTCCAGTGGAGGACGATGACGAAGAAGAGGCAGCACAAGGTGTTGATGACTCCTGCTGCCATCAGTATGTACAGCGGACTACGGGTGTCGCCCTTACTGCGAAGGACGGCAGCACCGAAGTTGAAGACGATGAAGAAGGGCACACCGAGGAAATAGACCCTGAGGTAAGTGGTGGCATCGGCGAGTATCTCACCGGGAGTGTGCATCCAGCGCAGAATGGCAGGCGCAAGGGTGAGCCCGATGACCAACAGCAGCACGCTGCATACCAGGGCGATGACACACGCCGTCCCCACAGCATTGCGCACCCGATGTCTGTCACGGGCGCCAATGGCAATGGCTATCACCGCATTGGCACCCACCGAGATACCCACAAAGAGATTGATGAGCAGATTGATAAGAAAGGTATTAGCTCCCACAGCCGCCAAGGCCTCACTGGAGGCGAAACGCCCCACCACGGCCACATCGATGGAGATGAACAGCTGCTGAAGAATGCTGCTCACGGCAAAGGGCATGGCCACTTGGAGTATCTTGCCCAAGAGCGGTCCATGGAGCATGTCCATCATCTGACGGTCAGCGACTGCTGCCGGATGTAATCTGTCTTTCATTTACACCTTAATAATCTAATGTAATGCGCCATTGAGGAATCACCCGCCGGACCGAAGCCGGAAAAGAGCTATGCAGGATGACTCATGGCGGCTTGTCCAAAGCATGGCTGATTAGACAGCTGCAAAATTAGTGGTTTTCCATGGATTAACCTAATTATCGCTCCACAACATTACGGATTGAACATCTAATATAAAAACACTAACGTTGGGACATGTCAGCGCGAAGAGAAAAACGGGTCAGATGAAAAAACACGTAGACGAAGAACTGTCGTGGCGCATTGAAGTCGTGTGACTTGCTTTTGCTGCCTGACAGACGAACGTTCACTGCGTAGCTTTTAATCATTCGCTGCGTAGCTTTTGATCTTTTTCTTCTAT
>ONMG01000085.1 GCA_900318855.1 uncultured Prevotella sp. | reverse complement strand
TCGCAGTTGCACAGCACCGTCTTGCCACGGAAATGTTCTTTATAGTGCCGCAGCTCGTTCTCAATGTCGATGAGCTGTGTGTAAAACTCATCTTTCTTGTTTTTGGCAGCTTGGTTGAGCCTTGTATTCTTGGGCATAGTCCTCAGTCATTAATCTATCGCAAAGTTATGTATTATTTTTGGGATTCTTTACCTAAAGCCATAAAAAGTTCAATCCGAGATTATAAATGCGTTTAATTGTCTGGCTATCCCGAGTGCTGTTTGTAGTGGATAATTCGTTATCACCAAGGGGGCTCTTTTAAAGGCTGTAAACAGCCATCGGCTTGAAATGGTCGGGCAAAGTCCCAGGTGAATAGGGTGGGGGAACTCATAGGGGACTGCCCGTTTTATACCTCTTCTATGCCGTCGCTGCTTATCTGAGCCATAGTTCCGGGCACCACTATTTCAGCATGGGTTAAAGGCTCTCAACCCCTTCGAAGATGGACTTAGTCTTCGAAAAACTTGATATATGTCAACGATTACGCGGTAGCCATCGATTTTACAATATGCGCCTTCTTACCTTGGAGATTTATACATAAATTTGCGATGAAAAGAACACTATTGTCAGAGTGGTAGACAGAACACCCTTTGACCCGTCATCGTGAAGAGTTAATTGTCCAATATTTAACCTACAAAACAAAATGTTATGAAAAGACTGTACTTTAGTTTGGCCATAGGACTCGCCATAGCTTTGAGTCCTCAGCCACTATTAGCACAACTGACGAAGTCTGCAAATCTTCCTCTGAAATCAGAGCGTGGCGTGCTTAGCGTAGAGCAGAAGCGCGCCGGCGAAGAGTTGCGCAAGTCGTCTCCCGCCTTGTTTCTTCTAAGGCCTTTTGTTTCCGCACAGAATGGTCCCTACAAGGAGAAACCTTATAAGGTTCGACAGAAAGCCCCCTCCCGGCGCGCCGTCGTCAACCCCAATTTGGTTCTTTGGGGCGACGTGATATCACCAACTAAACCGGGCTTCCACGCTTTCTCACCTGTTAATCCCGTTACACTCACGCGGCTCAACGACTATAGTCAGGGATTCTTCAATGCGGGTTGCGGACGTGTAGGCAACAAACTATGTGGCGTTTATCTTGACCTCTCCCTTCAGGAGTATGGCTTCATTCAGGCTTATTACTACTCTGTGAGTACCGATACGTGGCAGGTTGTCGATTCTCCCACGCCACTCCCTGACTTCACCCTTTCAGCCATTGAGACCGCCCAGGATGCCAATACCGGCGAGGTCTTTGGCGAGTTCCGCAACGCCAAGGGTGATGGACTGGAATGGGGAGTTGTGGATTATGCCAAGCAGACTCGTACCACTATCGCGAAGACCGTCAATTCCTTTGTGGCCTTGGGTATTGCCCAGGATGGCTATGCCTACGGAGTGGCTCAGGATGGTTGTCTTTACAAGATCAACCGTAAGACGGGTGCCGAGACCAAGGTTGGCAGCACGGGAGTCAATGTGTTGACATCCAGTGGATCCTGCTATTTCCAGTCGGGCGAAATCGATCCCAAGACCAACACCTTCTATTGGGCGGCCACCGATGCCGACGGTGTCAGCGCACTCTATACGGTCGATTTGGCCACGGGCGCGGCGTCCAAGGTGGGCGATTACGACAGCGAATATGCGAACGCCAACATCACCGGTCTCACCATTCCCAAGCCAGCCGCTGAAGACGGGGCACCCGCAGCCCTGTCCGACCTCAAGGCACTCTTCGTAGGAGGTGCCCTCTCCGGCAAGGTAACTTTCACTGCTCCCTCCAAGACCTTCGACGGTAAGAGCAGCCTCACTGGTAGCCTTGGCTATCGGGTGATTGTCAATGGCACCGATACTTTAAAAGGAACTACGACGGCAGGTCAGCCTACGACGGTTGACGTTACCGTAGCCGAAGGCCTTAACCAGTTTGTGGCCTACACCTTCAACAGTGTGGGCAACAGCCCTTCGGCCAAGACTACAGCTTTTGTAGGCATCGATATGCCCGCTGCTCCCTCAGCAGTGAAGTTCCAGGCCGATGCCCAGGGTGCCACACACCTCTCATGGAATGCAGCCAAGGGCCTGCACGACGGCTGGCTCGGCGACGTGAAGTATGATGTGGCGCGCATTTCCGGTCAAGACACGGTATGGGTGGCCAACAATCTGAAAACCACCACCTTCACAGAGCAGATTCCTCAGTCCAAGCTGAAAGCTTATCACTATGGTGTGATTGCCAAGAATCAGAAGGGCCACAGCACCTTGGCAATGAGCAACGAACAGCTCTTAGGCAATGCCTTCGAGGTGCCCTACTTCTGTGATTTCGACACCGACCTTAACCTATACACCGTCGTTGATGCCAATGGCGATGGTTCCACTTGGAACTGGGATGCAGCCACGAAGTCGGCAGCTTACCACTGGAGTACAACGGGTCCCGGTGACGACTGGCTCATCACACCGCCTCTGCATCTCTTGGCAGGGAAGAGCTATAAGGTGAGCTTCAAGGCCCGCAGTACCAATGGTGCCCTCTATCCCGAGAAACTCGAAGCACTGTGGGGCACCGGCAATTCGGCTGAGCAACTCACAGACAGTCTGCTTCCAACGACGGTGCTGACAAAGGATGGCTACGAGCAGTTCGAGAAAGTCATCAAGCCCGCTGCCGAAGGGAAATACTATCTGGGTTTCCATGCGGTTTCTGATGCCTCGATGTACTATCTCTATCTCGACTCTATCTTTGTGGAGGATGCGCCCGATGCTACCTCTCCTGGAGCAGTGACTAATCTCAAGGCCGTCGGCGATCCTACGGGCGAGCTGCAGGCCACACTGACTTTCAATGCGCCAACGACAACGTTGGGAGGCGGTGCGCTCAGTAGTCTCACGAAGATAGAAGTGCGCAAAGACGACGACCTCGTGGCAACTGTCGACAAGCCTCGTCCGGGTGAAGCCCTGACCGTCACCGACACCCATGCCACGCAAGGCACCAACTACTACTCCGTGTATGCCTACAATGCTGCCGGAGCGGGTCCGCGTGCCAGCATCTCGACCTTTGTCGGAGTCGATATGCCCGACATGCCCGTTGTGACGGCCACAGACAACACCCAGTCCGTGAAACTCTCCTGGCAACCGGTGAAAG
This sequence comes from uncultured Prevotella sp., assembly GCA_900318855.1. Classification (GTDB taxonomy): domain Bacteria; phylum Bacteroidota; class Bacteroidia; order Bacteroidales; family Bacteroidaceae; genus Prevotella. The sequence goes on along the minus strand of ONMG01000085.1, from coordinate 1,729 downwards.
GACTCAACGGAGGAGTCGTCCAGCCTGCCAAGACGCGCTACGACATCTTCAATGTGAGCGACGAGGGCTACGTGAGCGACTCGCTGACCTCTGTTACCGGGCTCACAGAGTACGACATCACTGGCCTGAATAACAACGAGGGTACTCCCCAGCACTATCGCACTTGGGCTGTGCGGGCTGCCAATGGAGCTGGAGAGAGCACTTACGGTGTGGCCGCCATCGTGGTGGGCAAGCCTTACACGCTTCCCTTCCATCAAAGTTTCAAGAACGCTACCGACGAGGGATTCTTCATGGGCATCAACCACGGTGAGGGTAACTATCAGTGGCAGATAACCGGTGAGGCCTCGGTCGACGACGATGGAGGCTCGCAGGCCTTCACGGCCAGTGAGGCTTCTTCCGGTGATGTCTATACGGGTAAAATCTCACTGAAGGGAGCCAAGAATCCCCAGTTGCTCTTCTATTATCAGGCTCCGCGGAACTTACCCGCTACGCTCACGGCATCCATAGAGCGCAAGGACGGCACGCAGACGGAGCTGTTCAGCTACGACTTCAGCAAGAGCACCAATGACGACTGGACGCCTGTCATTGTTAAGATTCCAGAAAGCTTTATCGCCGAAGACTATGTGAAGGTGCACTTCAAGGGTACCGCCACTCAGAGCCTGATGGGCAACAAACTCTATGTGGACAACATCAATATCGTTGACCCTGTAAAGACCGATGCCGCCATCACGATGAGTGCACCGGAGAGCATCAAGAAGGGGCAGACGCTAACCGTGAACATGACGCTGAAGAACAACGGACTGGACGAACTCGTCAGACCGCATGTGAAGGTGACTGTGAACGGAAAGAGCCTTGCCGACTCCACACTGAACTTGAGCCTTGATCTGCTGGAGTCTGTGGTGGTACCCGTGAAGGTGACTACTTCACGTTTGGACGAGGCCGACAAGCTGACCGTCAAGGCCGAGGTCCTGACCGATGGCGACCTTGTGGCCGACAACAACATGGCCTCTGTTGATGTCGTAACGACGTTGGCTCAAGTAGATGCTCCTTCCGGTCTGCACTGCACCGACCGACAGGGCGGAAATGTCACGCTGGCCTGGACAGGTCCTGCAACAAGCTACCTGAGCAAGACCGATGACTTCGAGAGCTACCAGCCTTGGAGTCTCAACTTGGGTGACTGGAAAACCTTGGATGTCGACGGTGGTCTTGCTCAGCCTCTGACCTCCACGGGCACCTATCCTCATCAGGGCGAAGCCTTCGCTTTCATGGACTGGCAGCCCTCCGACTTGTTCCGCACCGGTGCGGGCCTTGATCCCCATTCGGGTACGAAGGCACTCGTAGGCATCTGTCAGCTCGATGCCTCCAGAAGCCACTATGTGAATGCTGACAACTGGCTCATCTCTCCGCGCTTGTCTGGACGTGAGCAAACCATCTCTTTCTGGGTGAACAACTTCCCGCAGCAAGGCTATGGCACCGAGACGTTCCAGGTGTGGGCTTCTACAACCGGTAACGACAAGGCAAGCTTCCAGAAGGTGGGCTCTGACTACACGCAGTCGACCGGGCAGTGGACGAAGATAGAAGTGCTGTTGCCCGAGGGTACCACCTACTTTGCCATCAGACAGAACACGTCGGCAAGTCAGACCTATCTCTTCATGCTCGACGATGTCACCTTCGAAGTCGCCAATGGTGCCAGCAGCTACCGTGTCTATCGTGAGGGTAATCTCATCGG
>ONMG01000088.1 GCA_900318855.1 uncultured Prevotella sp. | reverse complement strand
GGTCAGTCGGCCTTGCTCGCCAGCGTGTCGCTTCCTTCCACCCTTACGGCCATGGGTGACGAGGTGTTTCTCAAATGTGCCAAGCTCACCGAGGTGACATTGCCGGCTAAGCTCACGAAGATGGGTACTTCGGTGTTTGCCAAAACCGCTATAGCCACATTCAAGGTGGATGCCGCCAATGAGACCTTTAAGGTTAAGGACGGCTGTGTGTATTCTTCCGATGAAAGCGTCCTCTATGCTGTACCCATGACAGGTAAGTCGAGTCTTGTGGTGTCGTCAAAGTGTCTGGGCGTCAATGGTGGAGCTGCATGGGGGAGTAAGATTGAATCCCTGCGTCTCCCGTCGGGCTTGTTGGCCATTGATGACTATGCCTTTGAAGAGGCTCCTATCGTTCAGCTCAACATTCCTTCTTCGGTCACCTATGTAGGTGAGCAGGCGTTTGCTCTCACTAAGGTGAAACGGCTGGTGGTGCCGGGCAATGTGGCCTTCTTGGGCGACGGAGCTTTTGCTCAGTGCGACAGTTTGGCTGAGGTTACGCTTCCTTCGTCGGTGACGGCCATGGAGAACCATCTCTTCTTCCGTGATGCCAAACTGCAGAAGATGACGGTTTTGAGCAATACGGCTCCCGACATTCTCGAAGGCTATTATGAGGATTACGACGTGGCTTTCTATGGCATTGGTTCTGGGGCCAAGCTTTATGTGCCTAAAGGTGCATCGCAGTCCTACAAGGATAAGAGCTGGAGTGACTATTTCACCATTGAAGAGCTGCCCACCGGTCTCTTCAGCCCTGTCAGCACTGATCCTGCCACTGGAGCCAAACTGGGAAAGTATGCTCCTCTGTCGTTCAAGATAACCTTCGACCGTGCTGTATCCGTGACCAATGATGCCCCGGATGTGTCCGTTCGGAAGACATCTCTTCTCTATAGTAATCTGTTCACCCCCGATGATAGCTGGAAGGTGAACTTGAGCAGCGACAAGAAGAGCATAACGGTGTGGGCTTCCGATTATGATGGTTATACGGAGTCCTTTAATTTCGATACCTCCGACATTTATTATCTCACTGTGCCCGCATCTATTGTCAAGGATGCCGATGGTAATGTGAACGACCGGATAGTGCTGACATTCAACCAGCCGACTACGACAGCCGTAGAGTCGGTTGCAACAGCTACCACGAAAGGCGAACCCGTGGAGCGTTTCAACTTGAGTGGCCAGAAGCTTTCTGCACCTCAGCATGGCGTCAATATTGTCCGCTATTCTGATGGTACCACACGTAAAGTGATTGTGAAGTAACAGATACTTAGCACAAACTGTTTCAAGGCTCCCACAGCAGGGAGCCTTTTTTCAGCATGCTTAGCAGAGGTTGTCTCTCTCTCGTGGGTTAACCACCCGATTAGGCAGCTTCTCTTCACCTTTCCTGACTTCGCCAATGCACCATCCATCCTAAATCACTGCAAAGTGTTTGTAGCTGGTTGATAATCAATGAAACCAATTTGATAGTACCTATAAGTGAAGTAGTCAGGAACACTTTGCCCATTGATTTCTGTAGAGGAGTAGACAGAAATAGGTCGTAACCCGTTCGGACTGCGACCTACATCTATATTAATTACCTATGTACCCCTATAAAAAAAGAAAATGAAAACCTCACGGCCTCCATTCCTTTCCTTTAAACAATCTGTTTAAAAACAATTTACCTTAAACCTAATAACTAAAAACCTAAATCAATTACTACTAACCTAAACAATCTATTAACTTTTGACGTTGCAAAGGTACTGCCTTCTGTTCGTCCGTCCAAGTCTTTCCGCTTCTTTTTGCTACGATTTACCCTTTTCTTGATATAAATCAGTAAGCTGTGTGCGTAAACAGTGCATCCTTTCTGATAAACTACTCTTAGCCACCGTCATTGCTTTAAGTCAGTCCATGCTGGAGGATCGGTGCCAAGGAGATGCTTCACGAAGAAGTCGAAGCGCTTGTGCTCGCCATAATATTCACCCATGGTGTGGTGAATACCGGGTAATACCACAAGCTCAAAATTCTTATTGGCCTTGATGAGGGCATTGACCACCTGGAAGGTACTCGAAGGGTCGACGTTGTCGTCCAGTTCACCGACCACAAGCATCAGCGGGCGCTGAAGCTTAGACGCATTGGCGACGTTACTGCATTCCACATAGCTTGAGTCTACGGGCCAACCCATCCATTGTTCGTTCCACCATATCTTGTCCATACGGTTGTCGTGACATCCGCAGCTGCTGTAAGCCGCCTTGTAGAAGTCGCCATGGAGCAGCACGGCGGTAGTGCTCTCCTGACCACCGGCAGAGGCTCCGAATATACCCACGCGAGTAGAGTCCATGTAGGGGTATTTTATTGCAGCGGCCTTTATCCACAGCTCTCGGTCGGGGAAACCGGCGTCTTTGAGGTTCTTGTAGCATACTTCCTCAAACTTCTTTCCTCGCCACGAGGTTCCCATGGCGTCGAGTTGGACCACGATGAAGCCCAGTTCGGCCAGCGAGGTGGTGTTCCAGTTGTAGGAAATGAAGTCTTTCGGGGTGTAGGCACTGCCTGGACCGGCATAGATGTACTCTATGACGGGGTACTTCCTGCCTGGATCGAACTTTGTGGGTCGCTGGATGATACCCCACATGTCGGTCTTTCCATCGCGCCCCTTTGCTTTGAACACTTCTGGAGCCTGCCATCCTTCACGCCTCAGTCGTGAGATGTCGGCCGTTTCAAGTGTGCTGACGCAGCGGCCGTCGGAGGCATCGCGAAGTTCGGTCACGGGAGCCGTGCTCACGGTTGAGTAGGTGTCGGCCAAATAGCGATGGTCATAGCTGTAGATGGCGTTGTGGTTGGCAGGAGCCGGAGTGAGGCAACGCATGTTTTTACCGTCAAGGCCGATGGAATAATAGTGTACGAAGTAGGGGTCTTCATCCTTGTTCACTCCGCTGGCCGAGAAATAGATTCTGCCTTGTTGCTCGTCCACCCACTGCACTTCTCTCACGCACCACTCGCCCCTCGTCACTTGATGCAGGACGTTGCCCTTGCTGACATCGTAGAGATAGATGTGGTTCCAGTTGTCGCGCTCGCTGGTCCAGAGGAGTTGTTGTCCGTGGTGGATAAACTGCCGCCAGAGGCGCGAGTAGTTCACGAAGGTGTTGGCACGTTCTTCCACAATGGTGCGCAGTCGGCCCGTGGCTGCATTCATGGCAAGCAACTGGTAGAGCTGATGGCCGCGTCGGTTGTATTCCATAGTCACCTCACGGCTGTCGGGAGTCCATTGAAACCATCCTAAGTCGTATTGATTCTCAAGGGCATGTGGGTCGGCTTCCACCTTTCGGCCTGTGCTCACTTCAATGATGACGGGCTGATGCTGTGGCAGCTCGTCACCCGGCTTGGCGTATTCCTGCTTGTGGAGAATGGGTTGAAGCTGGTCGTTGGGCGATGATTCCACATAGTAGACGTAGCGCTTCTCTACGGGGCGACGCTTGCAGACAAAGAGATATTTCCCATCGGGACTCCAGAGGATGCGGTTGCTGTAGTAGTTGCCCGGCGTGCCGTCCTGCGTGAGTGTTCGCTTGGGTGCCCAGGGCTTCCCCGCTTCCTGCACGATGACGTTGCAGCCTTCAATGTAGGCAGCCTGCTTGCCGTCGGGAGAGACGCAGGGGTAAACCGCCTTCTCCTCGTCCACCTCCATCCAGTGAGGTTGATGATGCCGGCCGTAGACCGGAGGACGTTGTGGGGCCGGCGCTATGCCAAGGGCTTTGTTCATGGCTTGAAGCGTGAGGTAGGTTTCCGACGTGTTTCTGTCGGCATCGTACACTCTGTAGCGCTGTCCTTGTGGAGTGGATATGCGATAGTGCAAAAGGTGGGTGCTGTCCTTCCATGCCACTTCGTGAGCCCAATGCATCACGGAGTCACTGCTGAAGAGTGTGCGTACGGCGTAGGCGCGCCGGTAGTCCTGGAGTGTACCTTGGGCGACTGCTGACTGCAGGATGGCACCCAAGACCAGGGTGAGGAATAGCTGCTTCATTCTTGTAGGGTTGGATTAAGAATAGTTATACAAAGGTAGCAATTATTTCCGGGTTAGGGTCTTCGTAAGGGCGTTTTTTCTGAGTTTGCGGTACACTTCTTGGATTCCAGAATAGAAGCTTCTTATCTTCTGTTTCTCAGGTGGAAGTAAAAAACAGCTCGATACTTGCTTTTTATTGTTTCTTTTTCTCTAACTTTGCACCCGCAAACTTCTAATTTATTGTTTATGGGCAATTGACTTTTACGTTAGGCTTAGGTTTGTGCTTGGGATTTGCAGGAAGCATTCATGCACAAACGACATTGCCTTATTCGCAGGCTTTCGATAACGAAGCAGGCTTCAAGACCTTTACAGTCATTGATGGCAACAACGACGGCACGACATGGGCCTACGACGACTGGAACTACCAGGCTGCATGCAATCGCAACTCTTCAGCCGGCAGCGACGACTGGCTGGTCTCGCCGGTCTTTCACCTGACCAAGGGTACGCAGTACGAGCTGAAGTTCTCTGCCAAGACCGTGCAGGACGGTACTACAGAGCACTTCTTAGTGAAATTGGGTACTTCGAAAACGGACACGACAGCCTTCACACAGACCGTGCTTGCCAATGGAACGGCCGATAACACCTATTCGGCTAAGAGCTACACAGCGATCTTTACCGTGGCGGCTGAGGGTGACTATTACATTGGCTTCCATTATCTAACGGGTAAGCAGACGTATTCGAGTGGTCTCGGTATTGACGATATCAAGCTGACGGGTAGCGAGGTGCAGACCAAGAGCGCACCTCAGACCGTGAGTGGTATCACGTTCAAGTATGACTACAATAGCGGTCTGACAACTCTGAAATGGAAGGCCCCTACGAAATTGGAGGATGGTACGACCATCACGGCACCGCTCTCTTACGCAGTGCGCCGTGTCGGTACAACGGCCAACCTTGTGGAGGGTTATCCCGGGACAACATTCCGCGAGCAAGTTGGTCTGAAGGATATGCCATCAAGCAGTGTGAAATTCGGACAGGCAGTGTTGCGATATGCCATTACTGCTACGAGCGACGGTACGACAAGCGCCTCGGCTATGTCACCCTTCAAGGTGATAGGTACACCGGAGACTTTGCCTTACAGCGAGTCGTTTGCCTCAGGTAGACCGCACCATTTCTGGGGCGAAAGCCATACGGGCAGAGGCCGTTGGGGTGAGATGTCCGTGAGTGGTTCTTTCGATCAGAATCTTGATGGTGGACTTTTCAACTTCACAGCAGCAGGCTACAATGAGAGCAGTCTGGGCTTCACGGGACTTATTAATATCAAGGGAGCCAAGAACCCAGTGCTGTCGTTCTGGTATAAGTATATGACGGCTGGTGCCGAGGTCGACAAAGACACACTTGAAGTGCAGGTGGCTTCCAACGGCGGCGACTTCACTACGGTCAAGGAACTGGAAGTGAACAGTGTGGATAGCATGAGGACATGGCTGCCCGTGGAGCTGTCGTTAGCTAACTATTCCAGCAGCGACTTCATTCAGGTGGCCTTCCTTGTTAAATCACATACGGGTAACACCTGTATATATGTGGACAATCTGAACTTGTTCAACCAGGTAAGTAAAGACCTTGGTATTTCAGAGGTGAGTCTGCCAGCCAGACTGAGGACCGACGAGGCCCGAAAAGCCACGGTGAAAGTGCAGAACTGGGGTGTCAGTACTGTCGAAGGTAAAGACTACCAAGTTGTTGTGCTGGCTGACGGTAAGGAGCTCGGCAGTGTTGTGGGCACTGATTTGGAAAGTGGCGCCTCGGCTGTGGTGAGGGTTCCTGTGACGGCTTTGGTGGGTCTTGCCAAGGACAGTGTCGACTGTTATGCGGAACTGCGCTATGCCGCCGACGAGAATCTTACGAACAACAAGTCGGATTCTGTACTTCTCGCAGTGGTCCAGACTTCTTATCCTACACCTAACGCACTTTCTGCAAAGGCCATTGGCAGCGATGTTGTTCTGAATTGGCAACAGCCCGATGCGCCCCGATCGACCAGCACAAAGGTGACCGACAGCTTTGAGACGGCTCCGGACTTCACTATCAGCGACTGGGGCGACTGGACACTTTTTGATGGTTCCAAGCTTGGTGTCTATGGTATTAATTCAACTAACTTCCCCAACAATGGCCAGCCGCAGGCTTTCACCGTGTTCAACCAGTCGGCTGTAGGAGCCAGCGACTCTTGGAAGGCACATTCCGGCAGCAAGGAGCTCGTGTCGTTCAGCGTGATGGGTAGCAAGTCGGACCACTGGCTCATTTCGCCTACGCTTTCGGGTGAGGAGCAGGAGGTGACCTTCTATGCCCGTGCTTACTCTAAGCAGTACGAAGAGGATTTCGATTTCTGCTACTCGACGACGTCGGTAGATACAGCAGACTTCAAGGTGTTGAATGCGGTACAGTTGAAGGCCGACAACTCTTGGAAGCTGTATTCCTATAAGGTTCCGGTCGATACGCGCTATTTTGCCATTCACGTCACCTCTGAGGATGCCTTTGCAATGCTTTTCGACGACTTTACTTTTGTGCCCGATACCACGGGCCTGCAGAACATCGTGTTACAGGGATACAACGTCTATCGCGACGGTGTGAAGATAACCACAGAGCCTGTCACTTCAACAACCTTCACCGGGCCGACTACTGCCGGAACGCATACTTACAACGTGACAGCGGTCTACGATAAGGGCGAATCTGCATTCTCAGCACCTGCATCGACTGGTGTTTCCACGGGGGTGACCAAGGTTGCTACCGTTGAGACTGGCGATGGATTAATCTATGACCTGCAAGGACGTAGGGTAGAGCATCCAGCGGCTCCTGGAATCTACATCAGGAATGGAAAGAAATACGTGGTGAAGTAATATCATCATTATCACTCATCGAAAAAGGGCTTGCGCAACATCAAGTGCAAGCCTTTTTTCGGGGTGTTTGTTAAGCTCTGTCCAGGCGTAGTGTACACACGGAACACGAAGCACGCATTATCACAGACATCTCTAAAGCCGGCCATGAAGTTCTTTGTCTAAGCGCGCACTCATTCTCCTAAGACGCTGGTTGTAACTGATTCAAACGCATAGAATGCCCGTGCAACGCTTCTTATCACGTCAGCTGCCGGTACGTTCAATCCCCGGTTTGCACTCCTGCCAGCTCAAAACCGTTGTGCCATGGACGACAACGTAGCTTGTAGAGGGCCGCGAGGGCTGTCCCATGCAGGGATATTGGGGGGCGACACTATGGATTACATGGGGTAAAAGTGGTGTCTTCGTGGGGTAAAAGCTAGAGTGCCTATGTTGTAATGCTATAGTTACTATGTTTGCAAACGCTAACGCAAAGTAAGACCATTGGATATTCGCTCTCGGGGGCTGCGAGCCCCCTGCCGCGAG
>ONMG01000003.1 GCA_900318855.1 uncultured Prevotella sp. | reverse complement strand
CTCGCCCATGGCCAACGTGAAAGTGGTGAAGAATCCTCAGATTGAGGTGCTGCTGCCCGCCACCGACATCACTAAGCAGACCGTGAGAGTGAGTCTGAGTGGCTACAAGTACGATCGGCCTGCCACTTTGGCTACCCACACAGGCAAGCTCGCTGCACCGGCCACACCACATGTGAACGCCACTCCCTACATGCTCACACCGTCGTGGAAGCACGGGGACAATGCCGACTACTACGAAATCAGCTTCCAAGGACAGACCTACAGTACCATTAAGCGCGACAGCATCGTCTTGGAGAATCTGCAACCCTCCACCGACTACTCCTTCAAGCTGAGGGCTGTCAACAAGGATGGTGCAAGCGATTGGACTTCGTTCACTGCCCGCACGGCCTCCGACCCGCTGAAGAATGCCCTCCACGGAGCCACAGCCCGCCTCACCGGTGCCAAGGACATGGATGGTTTCAGCGTAGAGCATCTCTTCGACTTTGCCGAGAGCGGTGACATCTGGCACACGAACTACTACACGAAGGCCGTGCCCTTCGCGCTCACTGTCGACCTTCATCAGACGGCCCAACTCGACTACCTGGTCTATGTGCCTCGCCAGCAAGGCACCAACGGCATGATACAAGAATGCGAGGTATCGGTGTCGCCCGACGGTAAGCACTGGACTTCGGAAGGAAAGCAGATCTGGAGAGCCGACGCCTCCAAGAAGACGGTGACCTTCAACGATAAACCCACTGCAAGATACATCAGACTTGACGTTACGAAAGCCGTAGGCAACTTCGGGTCGGGCAGTGAGCTCTACATCATGAAGGTGGCAGGTACCAAGCCGGTCATCGCGGGCGACATCAACCAGGACGGAAAGGTTGACAGCAACGACCTTACCTCATATCTCAACTATACCGGTCTGAAGAAAGGCGACCCCGACTTCGACGGATATATCAACAAAGGCGACCTCAACTTCAACGGCATCATCGACGCTGCCGACATCTCGGAAGTGGCCACACAACTGGAAGGTGGGCTCACTGATGCCGGAACCGACAGTATTGCCGGCACCGTGACGGCAACAGCCGACAAACCAGACTTCAACGCAGGCGACGAGGTGACCGTCACCGTCAGGGGGAACGCGCTCAAGGCCGTGAACGCTGTAGGACTGGCCCTGCCTTACCAGGCACAAAGTCTCCAGTTCGAGAAAATAGAGCCCATTGCCGTCAAAGACATGGCCAACCTCACGAACGATCGGCTGCACAAGGACGGAAGCAAGGTGCTCTACCCCACCTTCGTCAACCTGGGCCAAAAGCCGACTATTGAGGGTCAGGCCGACCTCTTCCGCATTAAGTTCAAAGCCCTGAGAAAGGGACATCTGAACCTCACCGACGCTACATTCATGCTGGTTGACCGCATGCTCGGAACCAAAGAGGGCAAGCTGACAGGAAAACCAGCAAAGAAGCTCCACCGATAGTCACTGACTGCGGGGGATAAAGAAGTGGAGAGAATGGCAAAGTCCCTTAGGGCAGCCTCCTCTCCACTTTTATAAGTATTGGAGCGCGACAGCACAACCATCTCACGAATCTGTTACGAATACTGGGGCGCATTATCCCATATTTCAACCGTACATCCAAGAAATACACAGAAATGACGGCAAAGCATGATAGCGCAAAAAAATTGTCAACTGAATCTTAGCTGAACACTAAAACATTAACAGAGTTAACAAGACTTCAAGTTGTTATTCCGCTATTAAACCATTATATGCCTGTTAATCACATTTTTTTATTCAACACATGTGAGGTGTGAATAATTTTATGTAAATTTGCAAAATAAAGCCAGCGAGATGGGAGACCGGTGCAGTTAATGTGGCTTCTTTTTCCCGCATGACAAAGAAAAAAACAGAATCGACTCATGGAAAGTCAGACAGAGTTTGACAGCCTGTTCAAGCGCGTCTATCCCAAGCTTTTCTTCTATGCACGAGGCATTGTTGGAAACGACGATGATGCTGAAGATGTTATTGAAGACGTATTTGTGGAGCTCTGGAGGCGACGTGATGATATAGAGTGGGGCGACAAGATAGAGGCTTATATCTATCGCGCCGTGTTTACGCGTTCCATCAATTTGTTGCGTATGGCTAACCGGAGCGAGGAGCAATTGTCTTTGCTAACAACCTTCAATGACCGTCGTATGGGTTTTCTGGAAAGCGAAATAGGTAATCCGCAGCACGATGCTGAGATGGATGATATTCGTCAGGCCATTAATGAGGCTCTCAGTGCTTTGCCCACCAAGAGCCGGCAAGTATTTCAGATGAGTTATATAGATGGTCTCCATCATCAGGAAATAGCCGATGAGCTGGGTATTTCAGTGCGCACAGTAGAGGCTCACATCTATACTGCTTTACGTCTCTTACGGAAACTTTTGGAAGGAACAAGAGCTTTGATGAAAATATTTTTATGTTTTCTCTAAGTAGATTGGTCCAATACATTGTTATATAAATGAGCTTCAGATCTTCAAATGGATATAGACGATATAATCATTACAAAGTTTCTCAATGGCGAGTGTAACACCGAAGAGTTGCGCGCCCTGCAGCAGTGGCTTGATGCTGATATTGCCCATGCCGACGCACTCTTTCGTTTAGAGTCGGTTCATCGCCGTGTAGGAGCTGCCTCAATAAATGGTCGCGAGGTGTCACAACGTCTACGCGACCTGCATCAACGCATCAACGCTGAAGAGAGAACAGCGCGGCAACGGATGAGCTTGCATGTCATGTTACAGCGTGCGGCAGTTGTTGTCGGCGTCATCATCTTGGGAGCCGTGGCCTATTGGCTTGCCGGAAGCGACGGTCCGTTGCGTGGTCCTAAGATGTTGGTGGCCACGGCAACAGGTCAGCACACTCGTGTGATACGTTTGACCGACGGCACATCCGTATGGCTGAAGCCAGGCTCGACACTTCGCTATCCCGCTGCATTCAAGCATGATGAAAGACGTGTGGAACTTGAAGGTGAAGGTTATTTCGAGGTTACGAAAAACCGGCATCAGCCATTCATCGTAGACGGAGGTCCAGTGGATGTTAAGGTCTTAGGGACAAAGTTTGATTTCACCATCGGTAACAACAGACAGTTGGTCAGCGTTAGCCTGATAGAGGGTTCGGTCGAAGTGTGTGACGTGAGACGCGATGCCAAGTTGTTGCTCAAGCCTAATCAGCGAGTTACGGTTAATACCTTGACCGGACATCAGACGGTGGAGAATATGGATACACGCATTATAGCTGCATGGCACGACCATCTCATTCCATTCACCAATGCCAATATAACCGATATTGCCCACACAATAGAAGAACTCTATGGCGTAAAAGTTCATGTTTCGACAGACGTTGATAAGACATGGACTTATTCAGGTGCAGTCTCTTTAGCCAACAATATCGACTCCGTATTGTCTCTGGTCTGCTCAACAGTCCCAGTTAGCTATCATCGCAAGGGCAACATGGTGTGGATTTACAAGGAAAGCAGTCCGAGAAATCGATAATAAGGATGTAGATTCAGGAAAAAAACACTAAGTCCTACTTCATCGGTTAGTTCAAGCCGACGAAGTGGGACTTTTGTTTGAGACTCCCTAAAAAAAGTGATACTTCCTATAAGTAGTTTTTCGTTTAGGTCTGTTTATTGATTAGAGAGGCGTTAAAATAAGCCTTAACTATTAAACATCGTTATTCTAACTAACCATTTATGAAACAAAGTCATTTAGTGGGCAGAGGGTGGCTCAAAGTGATGCTTTCCCTTCTGTTGGTATCGGCTCCGTTTCAGTGGGTCAACGCTCAAATCACGCTCAACAGCGGGCAGACCCAGTTGCGAACCGTTATCAAAAAAATCAAACAACAAACCAAGTACGAGTTCTTCCTCGACGACAAGTTGGCCAAGTCACAGGTGCCTGCCATCAAGGTGAACAACGCTTCCATCCATGATGTGCTTTCCCGTCTGCTGGCAGGAAAGGACGTCACCTACCGTGTTGAGGGCAATGTCGTTTATCTCAAGCGCAAGGCAGAGGACCGCCAAACCTCTTCCGCACCGCAACAGACTAAGGCGAAGGGAACCCCCCGCAAGGTCAGCGGTACCATCGTTGACGAGCATGGGGAACCGCTCATTGGTGCCACAATAAGTGTCAAGGGCACTAACGAGAAGACCGTCACCGACCTCGATGGCAAGTATACTATCACCACCAACGTGGCTAACCCAGTACTTCAGGTGTCCTACATCGGCTACCAGGAGAAGGAGAAGCGCGTCAGCGGCTCCAATGCCGACCTTGCTCTCCAGCCCGATGCCAAGTCGCTCAACGAGGTTGTCGTCACCGCACTCGGTATCAAGCGTGCGCAGAAAGCCCTGAGCTACAATGTGCAGCAGGTCTCCGGTGAGGAGCTTTCGGTCAACAAGGATGCCAACTTCATCAACTCCCTGAGCGGTAAGGTGGCCGGTGTCAACATCAACGCCAGCTCGTCAGGTGCCGGTGGCGCGTCGAAGGTTGTGCTTCGCGGCGCCCGAAGCATCGAGCAGTCGAGCAACGTACTTTACGTTATCGACGGTGTGCCGATGCTCAACCAGGGTGGCGACGGCAGCACTGAGTTCGGCTCAAGTGGCGTCACTGAGGCCATTGCCGACATCAACCCTGACGACATCGAGTCGATGTCAGTGCTGACGGGTGCCGCAGCTGCTGCTCTTTACGGCAACAAGGCTTCCAACGGTGCCATCGTCATCACGACGAAGAAAGGTAAGGTGGGCAAGACTGAGCTTACGGTGAGCCAGACCACCGAGCTATCGAGTGCCTTCCGCATGCCTGAGTTCCAAAACCGCTATGGCACCGGCAGCAGCCTCAACGAGCAGGGTGCGGCCTCATATTCGTGGGGCAAGCTGCTCAACGAAGCCAACTATTACGGCTATGACCCAAAGGACGACTTTCTGCGTCATGGCGTGATGACCAACGAGTCGTTCACGCTCTCCACGGGGTCGGACAAGAATCAGACTTTCCTTTCGGCCAGCATGCTTAATTCGGGTGGTATCATTCCGAACAACAAGTACAACCGTTACAACTTCACTGTCCGCAACACTACCAACTTCCTCAACGACAAGATGACGCTTGACCTCGGTGCAAGCTACATCATCCAGAACGACCG
>ONMG01000089.1 GCA_900318855.1 uncultured Prevotella sp. | reverse complement strand
CGACTCGCTGGCTATCTCTATCGGTACCAGCCACGGTGCTTACAAGTTCAAGCCCGAGCAGTGCACACGCGACCCGAAGACTGGCAAACTGGTTCCTCCTCCATTGGCTTTCGACGTGCTGCATGAGATTGAGAAGAAGCTCCCCGGCTTCCCCATCGTGCTCCACGGATCGTCTTCTGTTCCTCAGAAGTATGTCGACATTATCAACCAGTACGGCGGCAAGCTGCCTGATGCTGTGGGTATCCCCGAGGACCAGCTCCGCGAGGCTGCCAAGAGCGCTGTATGCAAGATCAACATCGACTCCGACTCCCGTCTGGCTTACACAGCAGGTGTGCGTGAGACGCTGGCTCTGCATCCTGAGTACTTCGATCCTCGCCAGTATGGCAAGGTGGCTCGTGCCTACATGACCGAGATGTACGAGGAGAAGATCACCGACGTGCTCGGCAGCAACAACAAGCTGGCTAACTGCGACTAACTGTCATTACGACATAGAACATTAGTTTTATCTTTAAGCGGGTTCTGCTTCTGCAGGGCCCGCTTTTTCTTTGCCACTATCCACAGGCTCCAAGCCAGTCCATCAGTCGCCAGCCCCCTGACGTCAGCTCGGCAATACACGGAGTTTGCTTTACATTTCAAATAAATTTTAAACCCTACACTTGCATTTCTCAAGAATAATCGGTACCTTTGCAACACATTAACAATATCCATTCTTAATCTTTTAGTCAGAACACTGTTTATGAAAAAACCTTCTACTCATCCTCCTCCGACAACATCGTAGGACGTCAGCCCCTAACAAGCCCCCCTTCTATCATCAATCTTTTCATTCAACAAGCCATTATGACACGTTTCAACACTCACCTTTTCACCGCACTTATCCTCCTGTTGTCGGTTCTTCCGTCAGCTGTCAAAGGACAACGGCAATTGCCTTCCCTACAGAGTAAAAAGGCTGTAAGATTCACTTCTGCCAAGAAAGCCGGAGCCAATGTAGCCAGCAAGACGGCTTATGCATGGGTAACCCGGGACCGGGGCAATCTGCCTCTCGGCATCGTCTCTTTCGACATCAGTAAGCCTCAAACACTCAAATCGCTGTTTTCTCTCGCCGACAAAGCTTTTGCCGGCACCTACGGTCGGGGCAAATACTACTTCTACCGTTTCCAGGACGACAAGGCCAACCAGACTATGAAGCCGCTGGCGCTCTCAGCTGTCGACCTCAAGACGGGCACCATTACCGACGTAGCCGACTGGAGTAATGCCGACTTTGTGTGCAATGACATGGCATACGACTACACCGCCGACTGCATCTATGCCATGTGTCGCAGAATCTACACCGACGAGGATTTGAACTTCAGTATAGAGTATTCCACGTTGCTCAAAGTCGATCCACGGACCGGTAAGTACTCGGTGGCAAAGGACTTCCTCACTGATTATTCTGGACTCTCCAATCCTGTCTATCTCACGCTGGCCTGCGACATGCAGGGCAACCTCTACTCCATCAATATTGCAGGTCAGCTGGTGAAGTTCGACAAACAAAAGAACTTTAATCAGACCATCATAGGCAACACCGGCATGTCGCCCGGCCAGTACTTGCAGTGCATGGACTTCGACCACGGCACCGAGAAGCTCTACTGGGCAGCCGACTACAAGAACAAGGTGAGCAACTTCTGCCTTGTGGACACCAAGACCGGACATGCCACCGAAATCGGAACGCTGGGCACAGACAGCAGGATAGCAGGCCTCTACATCCCCTTCGACCAGCCTGCCGACGGAGCTCCGGGGGCACCGACGGACCTCACGGTCAAGCCGGCTGCCAACGGGGAACTCGCTTCATCGTTGTCATGGACCAACCCAACACAAACCTTCGGCAACAATGCACTTACCGCTATCACTACCATTGAAGTGAAGAGGGCCGGAAAGGTCGTGCAGCAATTCACCGCCGCCAAGCCCGGAGAGACGATGACCTTCAACGACACATCTGTGCCGGCCAGCGGACTCTACGAGTACAGCGTCGTGGCAACCAACGCCGCTGGCACCGGCAAATCAGCAGTACAAGAGACTTGGGTAGGGCATGACGTACCTTCGGCCGTAACGAAGCTCGGCATTGAGACACTCGCCAACGGAGCCGCCCACCTGACCTGGACAGCACCGACACAAGGCGCACACCAGGGGTGGCTCGACACCTCCACCTTACGCTATAAGGTAACCCGCATGCCCGATGAGACCGTAATGGCCGACAACCTTGAAGCACTCGAATTTACCGACGCAAGCCTCGACACACTGGGGAGCTACTACTACGTGGTGCAGGCCAAGAATGCAGACGGCGAGGGCGATGAAGCTCGTTCTGCCGACATCTATGCCGGCTCGCGGGCCAGCCTACCTTACAGTTGCAACTTCGAGTCAAAGGCCATATTTACTTCCTGGTTCGTCATCGACAACAACAACGACGGCTCCACATGGACACAGAGCACCGTCACCATCAAAGGTCAGGCCCAAGGTTATGCCATGTATCGCTACAACAACCAGAACGCGGGTGACGATTATCTCATCTCGCCGACCTTCAGGTTCAAGAAGGGACACTCTTACACGCTGGAGTTCGACTACCGGGGAGCCAACAATAACTATTTGGAGTCGTTCGACGTCACTATGGGTCAGGGACGCACCGTGGAGGCACAAAGTAAGAAGCTGGAGAGCTTCACCACTCACACAAACGAACTGGCTCATGCCAGCCTCCAGATTCCGGCTCCCGATGCCGACGGCGAATACAACATCGCTTTCCATGCCACATCGCCCAAGGCTGCTTACAACCTCTATGTCACCCATGTGACGCTACGCGACAATGGTGGTCCGGCAATCAGCGACCTCCCGGCACCGCAAGGACTCAAAGCCGAAGTGGATGCAACTACAGGGGCTGTGACTCTGAAATGGAACGACGGGGTCAAGGGTACATCAGCCGACATTAATGAAGACTTCGAGTCGTATGACGGCTATCAAATCAATCCTTCGGGCAAATACACCTGGAACTATATTGACGGTGATGGCGCTATCCCCTTCTACACCTTTGAAGACGGCCTGACGAATGCCGCCCTGAAGCAACCCTGCGCAGCCATCATCATGGACACGACGCTATGCCAAGGCTCACTTGTTGCGAAGGACGATCCTCCATACGCAGGGACGAAATATCTGATGTTCCGTAGTAATTCGGCCACTGTCGACGGGAGCAAGCCCGTTCCGGCAGCCGACGACTGGTTCATCTCTCCCAAACTAAGCTACGGTCAGAGTTTCGTATTCAGTTTCTTTGCCAAGAGCGATCCCGACAGCTACGAGAACGACCCGGATTGGAAATTCGACAAGGAACAGATTAGGGTGGGCTACTCTCCCACGAGCAAGGACAGCACCGACATCATCTGGCTGACCGACAAGAACGAAGTCGTGAACAGCACATGGAAGCAACACACCTACACGCTGCCGGCCGAGGCCCAATACGTATGCATCCATTACTGTACGCCCTCCAAAGGCTATCTGATGTGTCTCGACAACGTATTCATCGGCACAGGCAGCAACAGGGCCCCAAGGGAGGCTGCACCAGCATTCAATCATTACAATGTGTACCTGGACGAGAAGCAAGTTGGCACCACTACGGCGAATAGCTACAAGCTCACTCAGCTATCCAAAGGCCAGCACACAGCCAAGGTGACTGCCGTCTACGACGAAGGCGAGTCGGAGCCAGCTATAGTGAACTTCGGTGTGGAGACGGGCATCAGCGACGTGCAAAGCCCCAAGATAGCCCTCTATCCTAACCCTGCGAGCTCGACTGTAAGCTTCGGGCAGAAAGTGGACAAGGCCCAGCTTTACGAAGCCGGCTCCGGGCGCGAAGTCAAGAGCATCAAGCAGACCGATTCCATGGATGTCAGCTCGTTGCCAGCAGGACTCTACATAGTGCGCATCAACAGCAATGGGCATATCTATGTAAGCAAACTGGTCATTGAGCGATAAGGAAAAATAAAAGGAAAGAGAGCAGCATCACCGGAAGACGGCATGCAGCTCTCTTTCCTTTTTCAACCTCAACCATGACGGTAGATGCAGGAACCGGGGCAACCGCCGCCCTTTACATCTAACGTCAATCCAAGAATAGTTTCACAACGAGGACGAGAATCAGTCGAGCGGTTCAGTAGCCATGCTCTCAATATTCCCGTTTATGGGATTAAGCACGATGTGAGTAGTCATCTTCTTGCCGAAGAGCTCTGCACTCAAGCTTTCTATGCGTCCGAACTGAGCCGCATAAGGTTCGAAATATTCTTCCGGCTTCTCTTCCTTATAGAGCTGCACCTTAATCTTCCCAGGCAGATTGACATAAAGGCCAATATCTTCCTTATCCTTCTTTTTCTTATCATCCACATCGACGGACATAGGAGGAATAACGTGCTCATCTGTAACACTTATATAATAAGGTATTCCAGCCAAGTCATCGTTGTCGGTAATACCAAACTTAGCGGAGAAGCGGAACAGCAGCTGCTTGTTTACTTCCTTGTCAGGTACAAACGTGACAATCTGCTCCACCGTATCTTTCTGCTGCGTCCCCATGAAAGCTTCGCTGAGTGTCTGCTCCTGAGTCTGGAGTTGGGCAAACATAAGCTTCAGTTGAGCACCGTCTTTCGGCATATTGTCGGCTTCTCCTCTTGACAACTGGTTACGACTGTCGCGAATGTCGTAAATCTCCTGAGCAATAAGTTCAGCAGTCTTAGCCGAACTTCCCGCATTTACCATATCCTCAGTCATAAAGTCGCGGAGCTGTGGTCTGGCCGCCTTCCGTGCGGGGCGGAATGCTGCCGGCAGCGCGTAGTCCTTGGCTTTTGCATTGATAGCCTTGAGCACATTATGATTGTCAAGGTCAACCGTGAGGACAGAGCGTTTTTTATCGATGAGCAACGTATAGTGCTTTGAAGAATCAGGCACACTGAAGAGAGAGAGCTGCTTGCTGATGATGCGATAGGTCACGGAAGACTCTGTCGGAGCCTTGGCTTTAAGATAACGCTCGGCATACATCGCATAAGGTCCTGGAGTGAACGTGGTCTTCTCAATGAGCAGCGCAAAACGGAGCCCCGTCTTCGGAAGATAGTAAGAAGTGCCTTGCACAGGCTGCTGCGCGACAGCTGAGATACAGCACATCACGAGCATTAAGGTGATGATGGTATGTTTCATTTTCAATCGTTTAATCTTTGGAATGCTTGTGGGAGATAGTTGATGATATCACTGGCTATGAGGCTCTCCTTGCCCAGCTCTTTAGCGGCTAGATCGCCCGCAAGACCATGAAGATACATACCCAGCAGGCAAGCATCGCGTTGACTGTAACCACGCGCCAGCAAGCCTGTAAGAATGCCCGTCAGAACATCGCCACTGCCTGCCGTTGCCATACCACTGTTGCCAGAGGAGTTGAACACAACGTTACCATCCGGCTGGCAAAGAGCGGTATAGTGGCCCTTAAGCAGAATATAAGCCTTCATGCGCTCAGCCATATCACGCGCCTTGGCGAGCCGGTCGTAGCATCCGTTACTGGACCCTCCTGCCATCCTGTCAAACTCTTTAGGATGTGGTGTTAGGACGATGCCGGTGGGGAGCTGCTGCATCCAGGCTATGTGATTGGCAAGGATGTTCAACCCATCGGCATCCACTACGACGGGGCATTGTGCACGTCGAATCTGTGCTATGAGGGCTATAGCAGTATTCTCCTGCTGTCCAAGCCCGGGGCCGATACCAACAGCATCATAATCCTCGGCCTCCACCGATTCGGTGAAAGCCGTTTCCTCGCGGTCCATCTGAAGAACTGCCTCCGGCACGCTCATCTGCATGATGTCATAATTCCGGCGGGGCGTATGCACGGTGAGCTTTCCCACACCGGAGCGGAGACAAGCTCGGGAAGCCAGGATAGCCGCCCCAGACATACCATAGCTACCAGCCACCAACAGCGCATTTCCCATATCGCCCTTATGGGCAAAATCAGGGCGTGGCAGAAGCTTTGGTCTGAGGTCCTTCTCCTCCAAGATACTATAGGGGGTAGACGTTTGGGCAATATACTCTTGGGAGAGTCGGATATCGAGCACCTTCAGCTCGCCGATATAGGGTTGATTGTCGGCCAACAGCATGGCCAGCTTCTTTTGCTGAAGGGTTAGGGTAAGATCAGCCTTGATTATATTGCCTCTCAGGTTATAGGTATTATCCTCTGTCATCAATCCCGACGGCAAATCTATACTTACTGTCTGAGAGGGCGACTGATTGATATACTTCACCAACGAGGCAAAGCCTCCTGCCAAAGGCTTATTGAGACCAGACCCGAAAAGACCATCAACGACGAGCGTGTCGGGCGTGAGTGCCGGCGGGTCAAAATTGAGCTTTATCTCAACGAACTTCTTTGTGCATTTCGAGTCAACAAGACGCTGCTTGTTGGTGGCGCAGTCGTCCGAGAGCTTGTTATGGACATTGAAGAGGAATACCTCGACCTTGTATCCTTGCAACCCGAGCAGGCGGGCCACAGCCAAAGCGTCGCCACCGTTATTGCCCGGCCCCGCGAACACAACAACAGGGGTTTGATTAGTCCATCTGTCCATGATGGCATGTGCAATGGCTTTGGCAGCCCGTTCCATAAGATCTATGCTTCGAATGGGCTCATGCTCGATGGTATAAGTGTCGAGCTCGTGTATCTGAGAGGCGGTAAATATCTTCATACCATGCAAAAATACGAAATAATGGGCGAACAATAATCATAGTCTCCCATAAATTTCGTAATTTTGCATCAATTACACTTAAAAGCAGCACTTATGAGCACAGTGAAGATAAAGGACAAGACTTTCAGGACATTCATTCCTGAGGCAGAGATTATGAAACGTGTGAAGGCCATAGCCGACCGCATCAACAAGGATTACGAAGGCAAGAACCCGCTCCTTCTTGCAGTGCTCAACGGCTCCTTCATCTTCGCTGCCGACCT
>ONMG01000183.1 GCA_900318855.1 uncultured Prevotella sp. | reverse complement strand
CCTGCTGGCCATGCCGGGCACACCCTGCGTCTTCTTCAAGCACTGGCGTGACTGCAAGCAGGACATCAAGGCCATGATTGACGTGCGCAAGGCGGCCGGCATCAATAGCGCCAGCTCCTACACCAACCTGCGCAGTACAGCACTCGACTTCATCAATACCGTCAGCGGAACCCAGGGGGACCTGGCAGTCAGACTGACCTCCTACTCCCCCATTCCAGCCTATGACAACGACAACTACGTGAAGGTGCTCGAGGGCAAGCACTATGCCTACTACCTCGCGCGCAGCACCGAGACTCCCTGGGCTGACAAGGCCGATGGCGAGTACGACAAGGCTTTTCAGGTGACGCTGAGTGCAGTTTCGGCCGACAAGAGTGCCAAAGTGGTCTACACCACCGACGGGTCCACGCCCACGGCCACCAACGGAACAACGGCGGAAAGCGGCACGAAGATCAGTATCACAGCCGACTGCACGCTGAAAGTGGGACTGCTCACAGCCGGCAGCGTGAAGAAAATCGTAACGCGCGAGTACACGCTTTCTAAGTTCCGGCCTTACACCATCAAGGTGTATGTCAATGCCGACGAGGCCGGATGGGATGTCAGCTCCGGCATCAACTACTGGACGTGGGGCGGCGACGGCTCCCACGGAGCTGCCTCGGGATGGCCGGGCGACAACGTGAGCGTTACTGAGAAGGTGAACGGAAAGAGCTGGTTCGTGAAGGAATACACCATCAACAAGGAGGACGACGTGGTGGACTTCGTCTTCAGCACGGACTCGGGAACGCCTCAGACCGAAGACGTCAACAACATCCGCCAAACCAGCTTCATCCTAGTGTCGGCTGCCACCGACAGCAAGGGCCACTACCGCTGCAATGTCACGGCAACGGGCATCTCAGCCATCAAGTCCACCGGCACTAAAGATAATTGGTATACGCTCCAGGGAGTCCGAGTGAAAGCTCCGACTCAAAAAGGCATCTACATCCGCAACGGCCACAAGGTGGTGGTGCGGTGAGGATTGCCAAAAAAAATCTTCAATAGTTAAACACCGCGCGTTTTCGCGCTAAGTAGTCCGGGGCCGGAGAAGACAGCTGTTCTTCACCGGCCTCGTCGTGTTCTCAGCCCGGCGCTCTCCGGGGAACATGCGGACATCGAGGTCAGCAGCCCCCCCTCAGAGCTCCACCTTCAGAAACATTTTATGGAGATTGAAGATGACTTTTCGGAACAGCAGAAAGTCCTTGATACCGAAATTGCTCCGCCTGGAAGTCGGCTTCGACAGCACGTTCACCTCCGGCAGCACCACTTTGACATCTCCTACGGTCACTGGAAATTTCTGAAGCCGATAGCATTCCGTGACGGTGACGCCTCCTAATCCCCCGCTACGGAAGGTAGCTGGTGTGCCCTGCGCCCTTACAGCATCAGCATGAGCCTGAAAGTAGTCATTGCTCAAGGTGGTGAGTCCCGAATTGCCCATATCGGCAACCAGTGCCAAAGGCTCGTCACCATGACGGATCTCCATCAGCAGATTCCGGGTCTGCGTGTCCATGCACAAGTTGTGGGCATCGCTGTCGCTCTCTTGCCCGGGAATCAGAATATGGTGCTGCGAGAAATCGAATTGCACTTCTTTCATGGCCTCCATCAGCGGGATACCCACCACACAGTTCATATGCTTGAGATATTGGTCGACACTGTCGACATGGGTCGTGATGTCCAACACATAAAAGGGAACATTACGAACCACAAGGTCGCCCATCTGAAGTTTGTCGGCTATTGCAAAACGTCCCACGTTCCTTCCCTCGCCTTCGGCCTCCACCGGGATGTCGTAGACCCGCAGTCCCAGTTTCCGAGCCATCGGCGTACTGATGACATTGACGCCTGCACCGGTATCGAAGGTGACTGCCAGCTGCTTTCCGTTGAGACGCGACGGAACGATGACCTGCACCGAGCGCTTGTCCTTAGGGCCGATAGAGTCGAGACGAAAAGGAATCACGATGGCCTTCTTGACGCTTTCGTTTCGGAACAGCTCGTATTCGCTCATAGCCTTATAGATTTGAGCAAGATGCACCATCTGCGCACTGGCCGCCACATTACCCGACGCCTTGAGCTGGGCGGCCACGCTCTCCACCTTTGCGGCTGCTTCCTTATTGTTGCCCATATTGCTTAAATCGCTCGCATAGAGATGAATCATGGAGAGCGTATTGGCTGCTCCCAGATCCTGCTGATGACTGCGTATGAGCTGGGGAATCGACTGCACAGCTTCGTCGTAGCGGGCAAAGACATGATCGAGCATCGCCTTCGACATGTCCCGAAGCAAGGGCTGCATCTCGGTGGCATGCGCCGTGTAGAGGCGTTGCAAACCAAACCAGTCGGAAGTATTCAGACAACGGCCGGTCTGCTCATCTATCGACTGGGCTCTCAGAGTCTGACCTGCAAAAAGCACACTCACGACCAAGCAAACTATCAGTTTCGTTCTCATACCACTACCCTATTTAAAAATCCCCGACAGGATTCGCATCTTGCCGGGGTCTATTAATGAAAATTGATTTATCTCAGGTTATGAATATCTCAAGATTCTGCCAGGGCGCACCTTCGAATTCTTGCTGAGGTGATTGAGCCGGCAAAGGGTATCGATGCTGACACCACGTTTCTGCGCGATAGTAGCCAAGGTCTCGCCGGCCGACACTTTGTGATAGAGTGCTTCGCCTCCTGAAGCCAAGCTGGCTCCGCTGTTGGCAGAGGTTCCTCTGACATCGTCGGCATCGTAGCTGCCCGAGCCCACCTTGCCGCGCTCGCGGCTAGCCTCAGCCGATTCACGCTCGTAATTGCTCTTGCGGAACACGTAGTAGTCACCCGTGACATCCTGGTCGCGGAAGTCGAAGAACAGCGCCGGATTGAGCGCCACTCCGCACAGACGCGTCTCGAAGTGCAGATGGGAGCCCGTGCTGCGCCCGGTATTACCACCCAAGCCAATGGGCTGCCCGGCTTTCACCGTTTGGTTTTCTTCTACAAGCTGTTTGGAGAGATGGCCGTAGATGGTTTCCAGGCCATTGTTGTGACGGATAACCACATAGTTGCCATAGCCACCGCCTTCATATCTGACAACGCGAACTTTTCCGCTGAAGGCTGCACGGATAGTGTCGCCAATATATACTTTGATATCGAGTCCTTTGTGACGGCGCCCCCACCGCGGTCCGAAGTTGCTTGTGATTACCCTGCTGGGAGTGGGCATACAGAAGTGGCGCAGGTTGATTCTGAAGGAATCCGGCAGCTCGGTCTCTCTGTGCGCGTAGCGGTTGTCCCAGTCCTGATAAAGTGCTGCCGAGGGCGACTCGAGGTTCTCGCGCTCTATAATATTCTGAAGGGCCAAGGTGTCGACGACTTTCATCTTACGGTCGATGGGAGCCTGACGGGCCAACAAATCCTGTGCACTACTGGGGACAGCTGCAGTGAAAAATGCTGCTGATATTGCTAATGTTCTTAATATTTTCTTTAAATCCATACTCAATATTAGTTTGCATGTCGTTCTGAAGACAGGTGTTGAATTCAGAAAAACACAACCACCAAAACGTTAGGAAAAGCTTGGTGATTATCACAAGACGCTACAAAGATAAGAAAAAGTTTTCAAAGCTGTTACGGGTTTAACTGATTTTAGAAGTATTTTAACAAATCTAAAATCCCCCAACAATGGTCGCTGTGCTTTTGTGGAAGGGCGAATCGGGATGATTTATGTCAACTAATCGTGCCCCAGTTGATATTTGTTTTCCTTAATTCTTTTAACCGATTCCACAGCATTTCAAACTGTGCGCTGTGGCAATTGGGGTCGGTGTCAATAATCTTTTGGGCCTCTCTCCGGGCCAGCTCCACAATCTGTCCGTCGCGTGCGATATTGGCTATCTTCAAGTCGAAAGCGATGCCGCTCTGCTGGGTTCCCTCAAGGTCACCGGGACCGCGAAGCTTGAGGTCGGCTTCGGCGATTCTGAAACCGTCGTTCGTCTCGGTCATGATGTCAATGCGCTTGCGTGTTTCTTCGGAGAGCTTATGATTGGTGACGAGAATGCAGTAGCTCTGGTCGGCTCCTCTTCCCACACGCCCCCGCAACTGATGGAGCTGCGAGAGCCCGAAGCGCTGCGCGTCGATGATGACCATCACCGAGGCGTTGGGCACGTTCACTCCCACTTCGATGACCGTAGTAGCCACGAGAATTTGGGTCTGTCCCATGGCGAACTTCCTCATTTCCTCATCCTTCTCCTTGTTTTTCATCAGGCCGTGCACCTTGCTGAGCGCGTACTCGGGAAAGACCTCGCAGAGATGCGCAAAGCCCTCTTCAAGATTGCGGAGGTCGCTTTTCTCGCTCTCCTTGATTACGGGGAACACCACGTAAATCTGTCTTCCGGCTCTTATCTCCCTTCGCATTCCCTCGTAGACCGTAGCCATCTGATCGTCGTAACGATGAATCGTATGCACGGGCTTGCGGCCGGGGGGCAGCTCGTCGATGATGCTCACGTCGAGGTCGCCATAGATGGTCATGGCCAGGGTGCGCGGAATGGGAGTGGCGGTCATAACGAGGATATGCGGCGGATTGGTGTTCTTGGTCCACAGTCGGGCCCTCTGAGCCACTCCGAACCTGTGCTGCTCGTCGATGACGGCCAGTCCCAACCGCGCGAACTGGACATTGTCTTCCAGGACAGCATGAGTCCCTATGAGCAGGTTGATGTCGCCGGAGGCCAGTCCCGTGAGAATCTCTTCCCGCTTCTTGCCTTTTACGCTTCCGGTGAGTAGGGCGACCGTTATGCTCATGTCGTTCAGAAAAGCCATGATGGTCTGCCGGTGCTGCTCGGCAAGAATCTCCGTGGGAGCCATCAGACAAGCTTGATAGCCATTGTCGATAGCGATAATCATCGACATCAGTGCCACCAGCGTTTTCCCCGACCCGACATCGCCCTGCAGCAGACGGTTCATCTGGCGTCCGCTGCCCATATCGCGTCTTATCTCATGCATCACCCGCTTCTGCGCTCCGGTGAGCGGGAAGGGGAGATTATGGCGGTAAAAGTAATTAAACAGCGTTCCGACGTGGCTAAAGATGCAGCCACGGTATTTGCGGCGGTGGTCGCTTGCATAGCGAAGGATGTTGAGCTGGACGTAGAAGAGCTCTTCGAATTTAAGCCTTTCCTGGGCCCGCTGCACTTCTGTGACATTGTGAGGGTAGTGGATGCAGGCAAGGGCTTCGCTGCGCGGGATGAGATGGAGCGGCCCGGTAATGAAGGGCGGAAGGGTCTCTGGAAGCGGCGTGGCC
The DNA here is from genome assembly GCA_900318855.1 of uncultured Prevotella sp. Taxonomy (GTDB): domain Bacteria; phylum Bacteroidota; class Bacteroidia; order Bacteroidales; family Bacteroidaceae; genus Prevotella. The sequence goes on along the minus strand of ONMG01000183.1, from coordinate 9,386 downwards.
GACAGCTTGTCAACGAGGGTGCGCGTGATTTTCTCGATGGCTCTCGATGGCAGCCCCGTCTGCTTCATGCGCTCGGTCGTCATATAGTAGGGTTGCATGCCCATCGCCGAGAGCTGCAAGTCGGCCACCTTGTCGATGTCAGGATGCGTGAACTGATAGCGTCCGCCAAATACCGTGGGCTTGCCAAAGACAACGTACTCGGTCTTCAGGTCATAGCTCTTGTAGACGTATTTTGCGCCGTGGAACCACACTAAATCCACTATGCCGTGACCATCGGTGAAGTGGGCCACGACCCGTTTCTGACGCCCGCCCCTGCTAAACTCCTCAAAACTCAGAATATGCCCGCGAATCTGCACATAGGGCATTGTTCCGTTGAGTTCGTCGATATGATAGATTCGGGAACGGTCCACATATTTGTAGGGATAGTATTCCAGCAAGTCACCCCAAGTGCGGATGCCCAGTTCGCGCTCAAGAATGGTCTTTCGCTTAGGGCCTACCCCGGGCAGATACATGATGTCCTGACCTAAAATATCGAACATAAGATTATCGGTTTAACAACGCTTCCGCTACCTTGAGCTCAAAGGGAGTGGTGAGCTTAATGTTCTCACGATTGCCGGCTACCATCGCCACCTTGTGGCCATAGGCCTCGACGACGGAGGCATCATCGGTGAAATCTTCACGGTAAGGCTGACTGAAGGCCGCGCGGGCCAAGCTGATTCTGAAGCACTGCGGTGTCTGCACATTTCGATAGCAGCTCCGGGACACATTGTGGCTCTGTCCGTCGGATTCCACCCTGCGCAAGGTTTCCACTACAGGCATCACCGGAATGGCGGCCTCCTCATTGCGCGCAGCCTCAAAGCATCGGCCGATGGTCTCCTCCGACACGAAAGGGCGCACCCCATCGTGAATGGCTACGATGCCGTCGGCTTCCTCGGGAATGACGCTCAGGCCGCTGAGCGAAGAGTGGAAGCGCGTGACACCCCCATCCACACACTGGTGGACTATGTCAAAGTGATGCTCCCGACAAAGCTGCCTCCAATAATCCTGCTGCTCGTGAGGCAGCACCACAATGAGCGACAGTCGGGGATTGTAATCATGGAAACGTCGCAGCGTGCGCATGAGAACGGGCTCGCCCCCGACGCAAAGGAACTGCTTGGGCACTGTTGCCCCCATACGCGTTCCTTTGCCTCCGGCGACAATGATGCCGTAGTCGGAATCAGAATTCCTTACCATAGACATGCTTAAAGCGCATTATTTCTTTCCATTCTTCTGCTTTATCCCCGGCAGTGAGCTGACTGAGCAGACAGAAGCCGTACTTTGCTGCTGCACCGGGGCCTTCGGCTGTGGTAATGTTGCCATCCACGGTCACAGCCTCATGGGTCAGCTGGGCTCCCTCAAGATATTGCTCGAATCCGGGGAAGCAAGTGGCTTTACGTCCCTTCAGCAGGCCGACAGCTCCCAGCAGCATGGGGGCAGCGCAGATGGCAGCCACCTTCTTACCCTTCTGAGCCTGGCGCAAGAAGGCCTGGCGCACTCCTTCGTGCTTGGTCAGATTAGTGGCTCCGGGCATTCCTCCGGGAATCATCAGTAAGTCGACATCGTCCCAGTCCTTTATGTCTTCTATCTTCAAATTGCATTTTACGGTGATGCCATCATTGGAGGTCACAAACTCGGAACCGTTAACACTAACTAATTCTACATCCACCTCTCCTCTGTGGAGGATGTCTACGGGTACCATTGCTTCGATTACTTCGAAACCGTCAGCAAGGAATTCATAAGCTTTTGGCATAATTTCTGTGATAAAAGGGTTATTCTTATTATTAATTATTATATCTTTGCACTTGATTCAACTGCAAAAATACAATTTTTCCAGCACTTATCGTCAGCATGAGTGCAAAGAATTCTAAAGAAATCATATCAGCGATGGAAGGGATATTCCGTTTTGCCATTATAGGCAACCGATACCAGGACAAGCGTCAAGTGGCCGTGATGCGCGTCCTGAGCTATCTTTCAGAGAAGCAAGCCGAGGTCTATATGGACCGCTCCTTCTACGACTTTCTCACTTGTGAGGAACATCTTGACGTGAAAGTGGCCGGTGTGTTTGAGGATTACAACTTTGATGTCGACTTCGTGATTTCCATGGGCGGCGACGGCACGTTCCTGCGCGCGGCCAGCAGAGTGGGTGCCAAGGGGACCCCTCTCATCGGAGTCAACACCGGTCGGCTCGGCTTTTTGGCGGATGTGCTCCCCTCGGAAGTGGAGACTGCGCTGGACGCCATCTATTCGCACAACTACAAGCTGGAACAGCATAGCGTCATCAAGATCGACGCTGAAGGTGAGAGCATTGAGGGCAATCCCTTCGCACTGAACGACATCGCTATTCTCAAACGGGATAACGCAGCCATGATATCCATCCGGACAAGCATTGACGGAGAATATTTGGTCACCTATCAGGCTGACGGCCTCATCATCTCCACTCCGACAGGCAGCACCGCTTACAGTCTCTCCAATGGCGGTCCCATCATAGTGCCTCAGTCCGGCATACTCTGTCTCACTCCCGTAGCTCCTCACAGTCTGAACATCCGCCCTATCGTGATTAGCGACAAGTCGGTGATTACGCTCACCGTGGAATCGCGCTCTCACAATTTCTTAGCTGCCATCGACGGCCGAAGCGAGAAGCTGAGGGAAGGAACGCAGCTCACCATTCAGAAGGCTCCTTATGAGATAAACATCGTGAAGCGGCCCGGCAAACGCTATTTCGCCAATCTTCGCGAGAAAATGATGTGGGGGGCCGACAATCGGCAACCTTAGTATTCCTTGTAGTTCAACCGCTATGTTCCTCCGACGTCTTCTCAACCTACCCAAGAACCGCTACGATTCACGCACCCTGCTCCGCTGGCTGTGGCAGGCGTGGCATGGCAACCGTCTGCAGGCCTTCCTCAACGCACTCATCGGACTGGCCTCGGTGGCGGTATCGCTGTCGCAGGTCTCGGCCGTGAAATATGCTATTGATGTAGCCTCTGGGTCGACCGAAGGTTCCATCTACTGGGCTGTGGGACTGATGGGTGCACTCATTCTCTGTGATTTTGCGCTCAATATTGCGGCCATCTGGGTGAAGAATCTCTTGGGCATCAAAGCGCAAAACCGTATGCAGCAGCGCATGCTCGACCGCATCCTCCGCTCTGAGTGGCACGGCAAGGAGGAGCATCATTCGGGCGACGTGCTGAACCGGCTCGAGTTCGACGTCAACACCGTGGTGACCTTTCTCACCGAGACCATTCCCAATGCCTTGAGCATACTGGCCATGTTTTTTGGAGCTTTCTTCTATCTCTTCTTCATGGACAAGGTGCTCTCCCTCATCATCATCGGCATCATTCCCGTCTTCATCGGCTTCAGCAAGATATACGTACAGCAGATGCGACGCCTGACGAGGCGCGTGCGTGACAGCGACTCTAAAGTACAGAGCATCCTGCAAGAGACCATACAGCACCGAATGCTCATCAAGACCTTGGAAAGCGACAGTCTGATGGTCGACCGGCTCGAAGGAACGCAAAGTGAGCTGCGACATAATGTGGTGAAACGCACTCAGTTCAGTGTCTTCTCCAATCTGATTCTGAATTTCGGGTTTGCATTGGGATATCTCATAGCTTTTCTTTGGGCTGCCGTGAGAATGTCGGCCCACACCCTGACCTTCGGCGGCATGACGGCTTTCCTGCAATTAGTAAGCCGCATCCAGGGACCGGCACGCAATCTGGCGAAGCTGGCGCCTGCCTTCGTGGGGGTCTTTACGGCCGCGGAGCGACTGATGGAGCTCGAAGAAAATCCTTTGGAAGAGCAGGGAGAGCCTGTCTTCATGCCGGCACCCTGCGGCGTAAGGCTCAACGATGTCGGCTACAGCTATGCTCAAGCCGAAGGCTATGTGCTGCGCCACTTGACTTTCGACTTTAAACCTGGCACCTGCACGGCTATCCTCGGTGAGACCGGCGCGGGAAAGACCACGTTAATTCGTCTGCTGCTCGCACTTCTGAATCCACAAGAGGGACGACTTGAAATCTATAACAGCAGCCAGTCGTTAGAGCTCTCTCCGCTGACCCGCTGCAACTTTGTCTATGTTCCTCAAGGCAACACTTTATTAAGTGGCACGATTAGGGACAACCTACGCTTAGGCAAACTGAACGCTACTGACGAGGAAATGCTGGAGGCTCTTCACAAGAGCTGCGCCGACTTCGTGAGACAGCTGCCTGACGGACTCGACACCGTCTGCTCTGAATCCGGTGGCGGTTTGAGCGAAGGACAAGCTCAGCGCATCGCCATTGCTCGGGCCTTGCTGCGCCACCGCACGGTGATGCTCTTCGATGAGGCCACAAGTGCGCTCGATCCCGACACCGAAAGGCAACTGCTTGCCAATCTCTTATCGGGACATGAACATACCATCCTTTTTATTACTCACCGCCCCGCTGTAGTCGATTATTGTGACCAGGTGCTGCATATCGAGAAAAGCAGTCCACCCAAAGGATTGTAAGCGGATTTATCAGTACACCACCAGCCCCACAATGCCACAGGCCAGCAATGCCAGGATGGGGTTGACCTTATAGCGCAGTGTAGCGATGAAGACAGCCACACACAGGGCGATGCTCAGGATGAAATAGGGAATGCCCTCGGCCGGCGTACCGAAGTTTTCCTTGTTCATCAGCAACAGGGCAGCGGCAGCGATGAGGCCGATGATGGCCGGTCGCAGGGCGGCAAAGACGTTCTTCACCCAAGGCGCATCCTTGTGGGTGAGCAGATAATGGCTGATGCTAATCATCAGGATGAACGACAGCCACATGATGCTCAGCGAGGCCAGCACCGAGCCGAGCACAGCGGCCCACACGGGATAGCCCGCGTTGACAACCGAGGTATAGCCCACATAGGTGGCGGCGTTGATGCCGATAGGTCCCGGCGTCGACTGGCTGATGGCTACGATGTCGGTGAACTCGGCATTGGTGAGCCAATGGTTTTTCACAACTGTCTCGCTATAGATTAGCGACAGCATGGCATAGCCACCTCCGAAATTGAAGATACCTATCTTACTGAATACGTAGAATAACTTGAGAAATATCATCACTTCATCTCTTTATTTGTAACTCCTAACCCTTAACTTCCCATACAGGAATCCTCCTACTCCGGCCACGATGATGATCCATATCGGCGAGACACCGAGGGCGGCGATGAGCAGACAGCTCACCACGGGTATCCAGCATGAGGGCCACGTGATATGGGCTGTGCGCGCCATCTTGAAGCAGGGAGCGGCGATGAGGGCCACCACAGCAGGGCGTACGCCACGGAAGAACTTCTCCACATACGGGTTGTCCTTGAAGTTGTGGAAGAAGATGGCAATGAGCAGAATGGCGATGATGGAAGGCAGGGCGATGCCCAATGCTCCGACGATGCCGCCCCAGACACCACGCATCTTATAGCCGATGTGACTGGCCATGTCGATGGAGAAGATGCCGGGAGTAGTCTGCGCCACCACCATGATGTCCATGAACTCCTCGCGGTCAAGCCAATGGTTCTTGTCAACATATTCCCGCTCCATAATCGGTATCATGGCATAACCGCCCCCCAAGGTGAATGCACCTATCTTATTACACGTCAGGAAGAATTTCAGTAACATTTTCGCATTCTTTGTTTTACGACTGCAAAGGTAGACCGCTTTCCTCGCATGGTCAAAGGAAGCCGATTAGAAACCTTTAATTCCGTATGAAAGCATTCTCATCCATTCTGTTTCAGCGCCTTACCGAAAGTGCGTAATTTTGCGGCGATGAAAACAATTAGGCATTCTTTAATCCGTTGTGGGCTGTTGCTGTCGGCTGTCATCCAGCCGATTGCAGCAGCTGCACAGAAGCTCAGCTTCCGTCAGGCCGACAGTCTGCTGGTGGCCCGCAACCACGATCTCAAGGCGGCTCGCTGGGACGTAGAGGCCGCCGAGGGTCAGCTGGCCCAGTCGCGCCGCTACGACAATCCCACAGTGAGTATGATGTATAATGTGCGCAACCCGAACAATCGCCGCTGGCTGGATGGCGGACACGATGGTGAGGCGGACGTGCAGCTTTCGCAACCCTTTGCCATCGGCGGCCAACATGCTGAGCAAGTCCGACAGAACGAGGCTCTTACACAGGCCTCACGCAGTCAGCTGCGCCTTACCGCCCGCGACCTTCGTGTGCAGACCCACATGGCCCTCATCGACCTTTACTTTCAGCAGCGCCAGGCCGCGGTCTACGATTTGGAGATAGCCTCAGTGGAAAAGATTTTGGCGGCATACAGCGAGCAGAGCGCCAAGGGCAACATTGCTGAGATGGAGACGCAGCGCATTGCCACGATGCTCTATCAGCTCAATAAGTCGCGCACCGACTTGCTCGTCGCAGCCAACGACCTGCAGTCACAGCTACGATTGATCCTCGGACTCTCCGGCAATGGGCCGGTGACAGCCGACATCGATGAGGCGGAAGCACTTGCCAGGGCTTCGCGTCTTTGTCTGTCACTGCAGGGCGACGCTGCTGCCGTCGATTCATTGCCCGAGCTGAGGGTCTTGGCCAGTCAGGCCGACGCCGCCCGTCACGCGTTGAAATGGCAGCGCAGTCAGGCTCTGCCACAGTTGGCCGTGCAAGGAGAATACGACAAGAACGGGAGCATCGGGCACAACTTCTTCGCTGTGGGACTGAGCGTCGCCATACCGCTATGGAACCACAACCGCGGCAACATCCGCAGCGCACAGGCCGCCGTGGAGCAGGCCACCTTAGCCACCAACCGCCAGCGTCTCGCCATTGAGCAACAGCGGTCGCACGACCTGGCCATCGTGGGACAGTATCTGCGGCAATCGTCCCCCACGCTGTCGACGCTCGACGATGACCTCGGCAAGATGCTCCATGCCGCTGAACAGCAGTTCCTGAGCCGCCATATCTCGCTCGTGGAGTTCGTCGACCTCTACAGCAACTATCGCGACACGATGCTCGCCCGTCTCGATGCTAAGAACCAAGCCCTCCAGGCTGCTGAGAGATTGCAGCTGGTGTGGGGGAAATAACATAATGTCTTTGAAAACTGAACAGATGATGAAATACGATGTATTCTTCCTTGCCGGGCTCCTCAGTCTGGCAGCCTGCTCGCCCTCGAAGAAGGAGGCAGCGACAAATACATACCGTTCCTTGCGCAGTGAGGTCGTCGAGACCACACCCGTGGAGAAGCGGGCCTTTGGTGAGGAGCTCACGCTCAATGGCGACGTGAGCTGTGACGAAGCCCTCGTGCGCAAAGTGTTTATCCCTTGCAGTGGCCGGGTCAGCGGACTGACTGTGGAGGTCGGTGACCAGGTAGCTGCCGGACAGCGGTTGGCCATCATCCACAGTGAGGAGGCTGCCGACTACAACAAAGGACTTGCCGATGCCGATGCGCAGATAAAGATGGCGCAGCGCGACTATCAGATGAAGCAGGACATGCACCGCTCCGGTATGGTGTCGGACAAAGAGGTGGCCGAAGCACGCGAACAACTGCTCATGGCCCGCAACGAGCGCAGCCGGCTGTCAGCCGTAGCGGGTATCAATGGCTTTGGTGGCAGGGCTACCGCCGTGTTGCGGTCGCCCATCAGCGGCTATGTCACGGCAAAGAATATCTACAACGACAGCTACGTAGGTCAGGACAGCGGTGACGGCGGCGAGGCACTGGAGATTGCCAACCTCAGCCGTGTGTGGGTCATCGCCGATGTCTACGAGAGCGACATCGCCAAAATCCATCAGGGCGCTCCCGTCACCGTCACCACGATGGCTTACGACGGTGAGGTGTTCCATGGACATATAGATAAGGTGTACCGTGTCCTTGACAGCGAGAGCAAGACGATGAAGGTGCGTATCACCCTCGACAATGCCCGTGGCTTGCTGCGCCCGGGAATGTTTGCCACCGTAAACGTGGCCACCGGTGGAGGCAGTGCAGCGCTGTGCTGTGTACCTGCCAAAGCCATCGTCTTCGACGGCGGCGTGGATTATGTCGTCAAGGAAATCGGCAAAGGCCGCTACCAGCGCCAGCCCGTCAAAGCCGAGCACGTGGGTCACGACTATGCCTATATCCTCAGCGGACTACAGCCCGGCGAGCGAGTGGTGAGCAAAAACGCATTGTTGGTCTTTAACACGCTTGGCAATGAATAAGTTCATCGATTTCATCATCGCCTTCTCGCTCAAGCGCAAGTATCTCATCCTCGTCATCACCCTCGCCGTCGTCGTCATGGGTGTGGTGAGCTTTCGCCAGACTCCTATCGATGCCTTTCCCGATGTGACCAACACCAAAGTGACGATCATCACGCAGTGGCCGGGACGCTCTGCCGAGGAGATAGAGAAGTTTGTCACCATCCCTATCGAGATCGCCATGAACTCGGTGCAAAAGAAGACCGACATCCGCTCTACCACGCTCTTCGGTCTCTCTGTGGTCACCGTGTGCTTCGACGATCATGTCGACGACGAGTTTGCACGGCAACAAGTCTATAACCTGCTTCACGACGCCGACCTCCCCGATGGTGTGGATCCCGACGTGCAGCCGCTCTCAGGACCTACGGGAGAGATCTATCGCTATACGCTCCGCAGTGACAAGCGGTCGGTGCGTGAGTTGAAGACGCTGCAGGACTGGGTCATCGAGCGTAAGTTGCGCTCTGTGCCCGGCATTGCCGACATCGTCAGTTTTGGCGGTGAGGTGAAGACATTTGAGGTCAGCGTCAATCCCAATCAGCTCGCCACCTACGGCGTGAGCTCACTCGAACTCTATCAGGCTATCGCCAACAGCAACGTCAACGTCGGCGGCGATGTCATTCAGCGCAGTTCACAGGCTTATGTGGTACGTGGTATCGGACTCATCAACAATGTACGCGAGATTGGCGACATCGTCGTGAAGAATGTCGGCGGCACGCCGATCCTTGTGCGTAACCTTGCCACTGTTCATGAGAGTTGTCAGCCTCGCCTCGGTCAGGTGGGACGCGGCAAAGACAATGATGTCGTAGAGGGCATCGTGGTCATGCGCAAAGGCGAGAACACGGAGGAGGTCATCAAGGCACTGAAAAGCAAGATCGACGAGATACAGCACGACGACCTGCCCAAGGACGTGAAGATCGTACCGTTCTACGACCGCGAGGACCTTGTCAACCTTGCCGTGGGCACGGTGATGCACAATGTCTTGGAGGGAATCATCCTCGTCACCCTTGTGGTGCTGCTGTTTATGAAAGACTGGCGCACGACGGTGATCGTGGCGTCTGTCATCCCGCTGGCCCTGCTCTTTGCCTTCAGCGCTCTGCACCTCTGTGGCATGAGCGCCAATCTGCTGAGTATGGGTGCCATTGACTTTGGTATCATCATCGACGGGGCTGTAGTCAT
>ONMG01000164.1 GCA_900318855.1 uncultured Prevotella sp. | reverse complement strand
AGTTAGCACCATGAGCCATTCTCACTTATTCACAGCCCTCTTCCTCGCTACACTTCCTGCTGTCGCCTCAGCCACAGAGCCCGGCGACTCCCTCGTCAACGGTCAGGAGATACAGCAGGTGGTCGTCACCGGCACCCGCTCGCCCAAGCTGTTGTTGGAGACACCGGTGCTGACACAAGTCATCAGCCATGCCGACATTGAGAAGGCTGACGCCACAAATCTCAAAGACCTCCTGCAACAGGTGATGCCGGGTGTGGAGTTCTCCTTCGCACAGAACCAGATGGTTCATCTCAACTTCTCAGGCTTTGGCGGGCAGAGCGTGCTCATCCTCGTCGACGGCGAGCGGCTGGCCGGTGAGACCATGGACGATGTCGACTTTACGCGCCTGTCCATGGGCAATGTCGACCACATCGAGATTGTCAAGGGAGCCGCATCAGCACTCTATGGCAGCAATGCCAATGGTGGGGTCATCAATATCATCACCAAGGAAGCTGTGAAGAAATGGAGCGCTACGGTCGATGCGCGATGGGCTAAGCACGGGGAACAGCGCTATGGACTGGCTCTGCAGAACGCCGGTAACAGATGGTCCAACAGCCTCAACATCAACCGCACGGCACAAGACAACTACGACGTGCATAGCGACGAGGGCGCCATAGCTCGCACCATCACCACCATCTTCGGGGACAAGACCTGGAACTTTGCCGACAAGGCCTCCTGGCGGCCCTTCGACAAGCTGAAGGTGACAGGCCGTGGCGGATATTTCTTCCGACAGGTAGAGCGCAATGCAGCATCACCGGAACATTACCGTGACTTCACAGCCGGGGCAAAGGCGCAATGGACCCTCTCAACCAACGACCAATTAGAGGGCTCTTACAGCTTTGACCAATACGATAAGTCGACGTGGCTGCGGAGCCAGAAGTTGGACGTCCGCAACTACTCCAATGTGCAGAACAGCGTCCGACTGCTCTACAACCACACCTTCGGCGACAATATTCTCACAGCTGGTGCGGACTTTCTCTACGACTATCTCAACAACACCAAGCTCGCCGGGGCGCACCATCAGCAGAGCGCCGATGCCTTTGCGCAGTTCGACTGGAAGCTGAACAGCCGGTGGGAGTTTGTCGGGGCCTTGCGCTACGACTACTTCTCCGACCATCATCTGCAGCGTGTCACGCCTAAGCTGAGTGTGCGCCACACCCCACTCGACCACCTCAACGTGCGGTTTGGCTATGGCATGGGGTTCCGGGCGCCCACACTGAAAGAGAAATACTATGATTTCGACATGTTGGGCATCTGGACCATCACGGGCAACCCACTGCTGAAACCGGAAGTAAGCCACAATTTCAACCTGAGTGTAGAGTATGTGAAAGGCAGCTATGGATTTCTCGTTGCCGGCTACTGCAACCGCGTAACGAACAAGATTACATCGGGGAATCCATATTATGCCAGTGCCACGGATGCCACACCGCGTCTGCCATACGTCAACATCGACCGACTGTATGTAGCAGGCGCTGAAGCCACAGCACGCGCACGCTGGAGCTGTGGCATCAATGCCCGGCTCTCCTACTCCTTTGTCGACGAGCAAGCCGGACACAAGGACGGCAAGCTGTTGTCAAGTCCGTACCTGCCTTCACGCAAGCACTCCATCACCATGCACACCGACTGGACTCACCGCTTCACTTCCCACTTAGATGGCATGGTGGCGCTCGACGGACGATTTCTGTCGGACATCAACAACCAGGAATTCAAAAACTATTATAACGTTGAAGAGGGCACCATCACGGTGCACTATCCTGCCTATACGCTATGGAAACTGTCGGCGCAAATGGGTATTGGAGAATTCATGAAGCTTACCTTGGCTGTTGACAACCTGCTCAACTATCGTCCAAAATACTACTATCTCAACAGTCCCATCGTCGACGGCACCAATTTCATGGTCGGCATGTCGGTAGACATCGACAAGTTGTTCTGAACGTCGTGGATAGTAGGTGTTAGGTGGTAGGTGATAGGTGGTAATGGTTTGTCCCCTTAGGGGATGCTGTGCTTTGTAAGGGCGGTCACGACGGGCCGCCTCTACGTTGTCACCGCTTTCCGCACTCTATGGAGTCTTGATGCAAACCATTAACACCTAACACCT
>ONMG01000035.1 GCA_900318855.1 uncultured Prevotella sp. | reverse complement strand
ACCAGTCTCGACGCATGCTGTGAAGGGTGGATGTCGCTCTGCGCCTGCTCTTCCTCACTCCGACGTCGTGCTTTTCCTCCCTGTGGTGTGGAGCGTTTTGCGCTTCATACGCATGAATCCTCTACCATACCGGTCTCGGATGCTTTCTCCTAAGTCAAAGAGCCGGAAACGGTTGCGGCTGTCAGGAGCTGAGCTGCATTCCTTCATTCTCTACTCCCTGTCGCCCCCCGCCACTGTAGTGCGAAATCATCGCTTCCCCCCTGGGCTCACCCCGTCTGACAGGGGGCTGTGATGATGAAATGCGCGATATCCAAAAGGTAAAACAAATGTTAGACTTTTGGAGAACAAATGTTAGACGATTTGACTGCTGGTGCCCCATGATCCGCTTATTGACGCCTTCTCGCTGATAGTCAATGACTCACACGAATAATCTATGTGCATAATTCCTACGAAGTTTCAACCACGGACTTTTTTCCACTTGACCGAAAGCCGTCATCTCCCCGTGACTGCGATGATGCTTCCTTGTAGGGCTGAGTCTGCGGTCGCAATCTCCCGGCCGGGCAAATCTGCCACCGGCACGTGCGCAGTGCAGCCCCATGATGACGCCCGCTTAGGGGCAAGGAGGCGGAAGAAAGTGAGCAAAATCCACATTTCTTACCGTCTCTTTGCACCGGATTCGAAGATTTTGCCTATATTTGCACATAGAATCCGACCATGCACCCTTTGTGGTCCGGCGTCCGAATGTTCACTTTAAGGCCTGCAAGATGAGAGACTGGCCGCGTAGAGCTAATGATGAAAGAAAGTATTGACTGTTTCCTTCCTTGTAGGGATTTCCAGCTGTTGCTCCCCCTTGTCAGTGCGTTGCGGCAGCAACCCTCAGTGGCTCACGTCCATCTGCTGGTGGACGACGAATTCAGTGCCGCCAGCGTCGAAGCGTCGGGGTGCATATGCGTGCCCGCCGGTCGGTGCCCTGATTTCTGCGGTCTGCAGCTCATCGACAGTCATACCGATGCCGATTATGTGATGCTGGGTCTTTCCACCGAGCCCTTCCGTCTCAGGCCTTTTGCAGTGGAACGGCTTTTGTCGGAAGCTCACAACAGTCAGGCTGCCCTGCTCTATGCTGACTACTATCTGACCGAGGGCAGCCGGCATACACTATGTCAACTGCCGGATTATCAGCCCGGGAGCCTTCGCGAGGACTTCTGTTTTGGTCCCTTTGTGCTGGTCCGGTCCGCCTTGCTCCACGAGTATGTCGTCTCAACCTCCACCAACTATCATTCAGCCTCGCTCTATGCCCTTCGGCTCTTTCTCAGCCGTCGGGGGGCAGTGGTGCATGTGGCCGAGGCTCTGTCTTATTTCACCCTTGCTCCGTTCTGTGGCGCGGCTTCCCAGGATGCTGCCGACCGGCTCGCTTACGGTGAGGCCCTCAGAGAGCATCTGCGCAGTATCGGTGCCGACGTGCGCCAGGAACAACTGAGAGAGCCCGATTTCGAGACCGGTGATTTCGATTATGAAGCCTCGGTGGTGATACCGGTGCGTAACCGCCGTTCGGTGATAGCCCAAGCGGTGAAGTCGGCATTGGTCCAGCGGACAACGTTCAGATACAATGTCATTGTTGTCGACAATCATTCCACCGACGGCACCTCCCAAGTGCTGGCCGACCTGTCCCGCAGCGATTCCCGCGTCATTGTGATAACACCGCCGGAGCTGGATTTCGGCATAGGCGGATGCTGGAACTGGGCTGTGGCCGATGCCCGTTGCGGTCGGTTTGCCGTGCAGCTCGACAGCGATGACACCTACGCCTCACCCACGGTGCTCCAGTCGATAGTCGACGCCTTTCATTCCACCCACGCCGCCATGGTGGTGGGAACTTATTGCAATTGTGACGCTCAGCTCCGTCCGTTCCCTGATGGCATGATGAGGCACAGCGAATGGACCCCGGATCAGGGTGCCGACGCGCTGCTTCGCATGAACGGCATAGGGGCCCCGCGCGCCTTTTTCACACCACTGCTCCGCGACATTCCCTTCCCCGATATCAGCTATGGTGAAGACTATGCCGAGGCCTTGGCCATCAGCAGGAGCTGGCGTGTGGCGCGTTTCAACGACTGTCTCTACCTGCGGCGCTGCTGGGAGGGGAATGTCACTCGCAAGACCGATGGCGGCGAGCGCCTCGCCCGCGCAGCCTTCAAGGACCGGTTGCGCACCTTGGAACTTTTGGCTCGCCGCACGCAGAACGAACAAGCTCCGGAGGCCAACGATGGTGGGCTGGCTCACTTCTTCCACAAGCAGCTCGAGCAATGGCCCGAGGTGAGACAGCGCTATCGGAACCTCTGTCATCTGGAGACGCGTGACCTCAACTGCGGGGTTGTCACCCTCAGAGCACAGTTCAATCCCGACCGCATCGTCTCCACCGAGGCTCACACCGACAGCCGGTCGGTGGCCCGGCGTCCCTGCTTCCTTTGCGAGAAGAACAGACCCCAGGAGCAGCTTGCCAGTGGCATCGACACCCGTTTCAGTATCATGGTGAACCCCTTCCCCGTGCTGCCCGTGCACTTTACGGTGGTGGCGCGCCATCACCAGCCTCAGCGCATCTGGGGCAACTACGGCGAGATTCACCGTCTGCTGCTTCTGCATCCCGACCTGCTGGTATTCTACAACGGGCCACGCTGTGGAGCCTCGGCTCCCGATCATCTCCATTTCCAGGCTGCCACCGGTGCCGAGTTGCCCCTGCAGGCCGCCTGGCCTCGTCTCAGCCGTGATGCCGGGCCGCTGGTGGCGCTCAACGACAGCGAGTCGCTCTCTATCATCCGCAGCTATCCCTGTCCGCTCTTCGTCATCCGCAGTCACAGCGAGGAGAGCGATGAGGAGCTCTTCTGCCGCCTCTACCGTGCATTGCCCCTGCGCCCCGGCGATGTCGAACCGATGATGAACATCCTGGCCTGGAGAGCCGGGGCCGACTGGATAACGGTGGTGGTGCCACGTTCGAAGCACCGTCCCGACTGCTTCAGCAGAGAGCAGGAGACACTGAAGGTGAGCCCCGGGGCGCTCGACATGGGAGGGCTTATCATCCTGCCCCATAAGGACGACTTCTCAAGAATCACACCCGCGCAGGCCTCGGCCATCATCGGCGAAGTGGGACTGCCGCACAACGAAATAACAGCGATTATGGACAAAATCAAGAATCCTGCACCCGAGGCCGGCGACCTCGGTCATCCTCTGTCTCTGCACCATGAGCCCACGGTCTCGGTGGGCATCGTGAGTGGTAGTGAGGTGCACTTCACACTGAATGCCGCCTATGAGGCCAAGGGCACCGACGTCACTGGCCCCCAGGTGGTGAGCTTTGCCGACGGTGCCATCAGCTGGCAGGGCAACCTTTACCGTGAGCTGGTCTTCCATCCCCATGTCGACTCGGCCTCCTTCTCCATCTCCGATGTCACCATTGGAGTCAACTTCCACTGGGAGCGCAAGGAGACGCAGACTTTCCTGGGGGCACTCCACTTCGTAGTAGAGGAAGGTAAGGTGTGCGCCATCAACGAGCTGCCTGTGGAGAGCTATCTTGAGAGTGTGGTCTCCAGCGAGATGCGGGCCACGGCAGGACTGGAATTTCTCAAGGCTCATGCTGTCATCTCGCGTTCCTGGCTGCTGGCTCAGATGGAGAAACGGCGCAAGGCAGAGGGTGCCTCCAATGGCTTCTTCTCCTTCACCCGTAAGGACGATGAGCTCATCCGCTGGTACGACCGCGAGGACCACACCATCTTCGATGTGTGTGCCGACGACCATTGCCAGCGCTATCAGGGCATCACTAAGGAGACGAGCCCCATTGCGGCCGAAGCCGTGCGACAGACCCGCGGGCAGGTGCTCTTCGACGGCAGCGACATCTGTGACGCCCGTTTCAGTAAGTGCTGCGGAGGCATCACCGAGGAGTTCCAGTACTGTTGGGAAGACACGCCGAAGCCTTATCTCAGGGCGGTGGCCGACAACGGTGAAGGCAGCCTGCCCGACCTCACGGTAGAGGCCAACGCCGAGAAGTGGATACGCAGCAATCCGCCTGCCTACTGCAATACACACGACCACAAGGTGCTCGCGCAGGTGCTCAACGACTACGACCTCGAAACTGCTGACTTCTATCGTTGGCAGGTCGATTACACGCAGGAGCAGGTGGCAGCGCTGCTCTTGGAGAAGCTGAAGCTGGACTTCGGTCAGGTGCTCAGTCTCATTCCGCTGGAGCGGGGGCGCAGCGGTCGTATCTCCCGGCTTAAGATTGTGGGCTCCAAGCTCACTTTCACCATTGGCAAGGAGCTCGAAATACGCCGCGCCCTGAGCAAGAGCCATCTCTACAGCAGTGCTTTCGTGGTCGATGCGCTTAACGTCGACAGCTCTGGAGTCCCCGGCCGCTTCCGCCTCATCGGTGCAGGATGGGGCCACGGTGTGGGACTCTGTCAGATTGGTGCCGCCGTGATGGGAGCCAGAGGCTTCAAGCATGATGCCATCCTCCACCACTATTACGTAGGTGCGCAGATTAAGAAACTCTATTGAAGTGAGGTTGGCCTGAGGCCAGCTTCCTATATATAATAAGGAATAGAAGATGAGCTCACCGCAGCCTTTCAAAGGGAGCGCCCTCAGCGGGCAGGCCGGCAGACCTCGGAGTCTGTGGACCTGGCTGCCCGTGCTCAGTTTCTTCCGGGGCTTTGTGCTCACCTTCCTCTTTGCCTTTTCTTTAGTACTGCTCCGCCGGCTGGGTCTCTATGCGGCTACCATCACATCTTTCGTGGGCTGGCTTATGCTGCCCTATGTGCTCAAACCCTTAGTACGACCCTGGATACGACGCCTCGGAAGCAGCCGTCTCTTCCTCTTCGAGATGGAGGTGCTCATCGTGCTCTCGGTGGCGGGCATCGGTTTTTCTTTGCAGCAGACCGACTGGAAGCACTCTTGCATGGTGTTCTACGCGGCGCTGGCTCTCTGGGGAGCGCTCCACGACATTGTGGCCGACAACTTCTGTAGTGCCGTGCTTGGTGCCTCGCGTATGCGCATGGTGGCCAGGGCTCATCTTTTTGCCTTCTTCCTTACCCTCTTGGCGGGCTTGGGGGTGCTCGTGATGATTGGTGGCAACATGGAGGTGCTCTCGCGCACGGTCCGGCCTTCGTGGGTGCGTGTGTGCTACATTGCAGCCGGTGTGTGCCTGGTGCTGCTTGTGGCCCAGCTCATCCTCTTGCCGCGCAGATGCCGGGAGGCCGATGAGGCTGACTTTCTGGTGAAGAGTGTCTTCGACCGCTTTGTCGACAAGTGCGCCGTCCTGGCAAAAAATCCTAAAGGCTGGCCTTGGGTGCTGTTCCTGCTGTTCTATCTGCTTCCGCTCTCCTTGCTGTGGCCCATGTCAACCCTCTTCCTCATTGATCCGCGTAGCAGTGGCGGCATGGGACTATCGCCGCAGGAGGTGGCTTACGTGCAGGGCACCGTGGGGGTGCTGGCACTCCTGGCAGGCTGCCTGGTGGGTGAGATGATACTCCGTCGGCAGCTCTTGAGTGTGAAAACGAGACTACTGTTGGTGTTAGCTTTCACATTGCCCGTGTGCGGGTGGATGTGGCTCAGTTTCTCGCATCCTTCGGGTCTCAGCAGCGTGGTCTGGGTGACCGTGTTTCAGAATCTTGGAGCCGGGTTGGGCTTCACGCCCTACCGCGACTGCGTCTATCCGCAGCCCGGCAGTCACAGGGTGCTGTCGCCACAGGCCGCACGGGCTTTGATGACGCTCTCCGTGATGGTGCCTTTCACTGCGTCGGGCAGTCTCTATGCTGCTGTCGGCTATCGTCGCTATTTCTTCCTTGTGCTGCTCTCTTGCGGGGTGAGCATCGTGGTGGCCTTCCTCTTGCTCATGGCGCATCTTAGATATGGGAGGACACATAGTTGAGATACTATGCCATTTGCGATTGCGACAGCTGCTATGCCAGTTGCGAACGGGTTTTCCGTCCCGATCTTGTCGGAAAGCCCGTAGTGGTACTGAGTAATAATGATGGCTGTGTGGTAGCCCGCTCCAAGGAGGCCAAGCAGCTGGGCATTCCCATGGGGATGCCGTTCTATCAAATGCGCGAGCGTTTTGCCAATGCCGATGTGGCGGTGTTCTCAAGCAACTATGAACTCTATGCCGACATCACGCGCCGCGTCATGGACATCATCCGTGATGCCTCACCAGAGTTCTACCGCTATTCCATTGACGAGGCATTCTGTGTGCTTGACGGCATGGAGAACTTCGACCTTAAAGAGTGGGGCGAGCAGCTCAGCCGGCGCATCCTGAAATGGGTGGGAATGCCGGTGAGCATCGGCATCGCGCCTACGAAGACTTTGGCCAAATGTGCCGACCGTTTTGCCAAGAACTATCCCGGCTATCGGCATTGCTGTGTCATCGACACCGACGAGAAGCGCAAGAAGGCTCTGCAACTCTTCCCAGTGAAGGAGGTCTGGGGCATAGGGCGCCGCCACCGTGAGCATCTGGAGGGCTTGGGCATCATGACTGCCTACGACTTCTCCATGAAGCCCCGGCTTTGGGTGAAGAAGGAGTTCCATGTCACCGGTGAGCGTACATGGCTTGAGCTCAACGGCACCGACTGTATACCGACTGAGGAGATGGGCTCAAAGAAGAGCATCTGCACCAGTCGGAGTTTCCCTGGCATGATTGGTGATTTTACGGAGTTGAGTACTCAGGTGTCGAACTATGCTGCACGGTGTGCCGAAAAGTTGCGTAAGCAGCATTCCGTGTGCCATCTGGTGATGGTCTTCATCGACACCAACCACTTCCGCACGGACTTGCCCCAGTATGAAGGCTTCACTACGGCCACACTTCTCACCCCCGATAATGCTACACAGAGCATCGTGCATGCGGCTCTGCACTGTCTGAAAGCCGTCTTCCGCAAGGGGTTCCTCTATAAGCGGGCCGGTGTCATCGTGGGCGACATCAGCGACGCTGCCCATGTGCAGACCAATTTCATCGACTTCGATGCCGGCCGTTATGACAAGCTGCACCGTCTCGACAAGGTCATCGACAAGCTCAACAAACTGGAAGGTTCGGAGACTGTAGTGCTGGCGTCTCAACAGTATACGGCCCCACAAGGCAAGGGTAAGGCAGCGCACTTCAGCGATGCCATCAAGCACGATTATCGGAGCCCGAACTACACCACCCGGTGGCAGGATATCATCGTGTGCAAATAGTTTGGTGCCTGGTTCGGCCCATCTGTCGGCTTTCCATCCTACGATGGGAAGTCTATCTCTTCTTCACGATTATGTAGATGATGACAGGGGCCCCTATCAGTGGCGTTACTGCATTGATGGGAATGATGCCGTTGCTGCCTGGAAGGAAGCTGATGATGCTACAAAGCAGGGCTACGATGCTCCCGCAGAGTAGGGTGGCGGGCAGAAGCACACGGTGGTTCTCGGAGCCCAAGAGCAGGCGGGCTATGTGAGGCACGGCCAGACCGATGAAGGCAATGGGCCCACAGAAGGCTGTGGTTACGGCTGTGAGCAGACCGGTGGTGAGCAACAGCAGATTGCGGGTACGCACGATGTTGACGCCTAAGTTGGAGGCGTAATCCTCACCGAGGATGAGTGCATTGAGGGGTTTCACCAGCATCGCTGCACCGAAGAGACCTGCCAGGATGAGCGTGCTGAAGAGGGGTAGTTGACTGCGTGGCACACCATTGAAGCTGCCCATACCCCATACCATGAAAGAGCGCACACCCTCCTCGGAGGCAAAAAAGTTGAGGAGCGTGATTCCCGATGAGGCCAGGTAGCCAATCATGATGCCAATGATGAGGAGCATCACGCTGCCCTGTACAAGATTCGAGAAGAAAAAGATGATGCCTGTAACGGCCATGGCACCCGCAAAAGCGCCCACCAGAATGGCAGCATAGCCTCCGGCATTGTAGCTGCCGGCCTGAATGCTGCCGCCTAAGAGCAGCATCACAAGGGCTACTCCCAGGCCGGCACCGCTGTTGATGCCGAAAATGGATGGACCGGCAAGGGGATTGCGGAAAGCCGTCTGAAGCAGCAGACCGCTCACGGCTAGGGCGGCACCGCTGAGAAGCGCGGTGAGCGTTTGGGGCATCCTGCTCTCTAAGATGATGAACTGCCAACTTGCAGAGGCTTGGCTGCGACCCATAAGGATAAGGGCCACCTCACGGACGGGGATGTCAACCGAGCCGGTGCAGAGGCTGAGCGCCACTACCGGAATCAGACTCAGGCAAAGGACGAGGCAGATAATCGTGGAGTGCTTCATACTACCTGCAAAGGTAATCAATTCCTGCCATTAGTATCGCCTTACGTGGAATTATTATCAGCAGATTCTCTTATAGGCTTCATACTTGAGATAAAGGTGAGGCCTGAATGCTCCCGACGAAAAACGATGTTTTTCTTGGTCGTTCCTCTTGTTTGCACTAACTTTGCAGGCTGTAAGAAGAAGAATCAATGCAGAATCAGTTTTCGAGGACTCAGCTCCTCTTGGGAAAGCCCGCTATCGACACCCTCAACGGCTCGCGCGTAGCCGTCTTTGGCATTGGTGGCGTAGGAGGCTATGTGGTTGAAGTGTTGGCCAGAAGTGGTGTCGGCGAACTTGATTTGTTCGACGACGACCGTGTGTGCCTTACCAATGTCAACAGACAGCTGCATGCCCTCATCTCAACGGTGGGCAAGCATAAGGTGGATGTTGCCGCCGACCGTGTGCATGACATCAATCCGCGATGCATCGTTCATAAGTATCAGATGTTCTACATGCCCTCGAATGCTGATGAAATCGACCTGAGCCCCTATGACTATGTGGTCGACTGTGTCGACACGGTCACTGCGAAACTGGAGCTCATCAAGCGTTGTTATGCTCTCCACATCCCCCTCATCTCATCGATGGGGGCGGCCAACAAGCTGGATGCGACGGCTTTCCGTGTGACTGACATCAACAAGACCAAGATGGATCCTCTGGCCAAGGTGATACGCAAGAAGTTGCGTAAGCTTCACATTCCCCGCCTTAAGGTGGTCTACAGCGAGGAGGAGCCCCTGAAGCAGATTGAAGACGACACCATAAGCTGTCGGTTCCATTGCATCTGTCCCAACAAGGACATGCGTAAGTGCACCGAGCGGCGTGATATTCCTGCCAGTGATGCCTTCGTGCCTGCTGCTGCCGGTCTTATTCTCGGAGGCGAGGTGGTGAAGGATCTCATTAAGCAGGCCCACACCATGCGCATCACGCCCGAGGAGGCCCCCAAGAATCCGTTTGCTCAGCAGGCTGCCGAGAAAGCCCGCCGCCATTTGGAGAAGGTCCGCCGGCTCCGTGACGAAGAGCGCTCCCGCAAGGCTGAGACCGAACCGGCCGGACATTGACTCCCTTTGGCTTAACGATCGTCGAGGTTGACGTATTTCTTCGTCACTTGAATGTTCTTGTAGGCCGGGCGGATGATGCGTCGGCCTTCGAAGTTGAGCTCCTCGATGCGATGTGCAGTCCATCCTGCGATGCGTGCCATGGCAAAGATAGGGGTATAGATTTCCTGAGGCAGCCCAATCATCTCATAGATGAAGCCACTGTAGAAGTCGAGGTTTGCGCAGATGGGCTTCGTGGTGTGTCGGAATTCGCTCACACATTTCACCCCTTCCTGCTCGATGAGCTTCAGAAAGTTGTATTCATCTGTTCTACCTTTCTCCTTGGCCAGTTCTCCGGCCAGCCGTTTCAGTTCCACCGCCCTTGGGTCGCTCATGGTGTAGACGGCGTGGCCGATGCCGTAGATGAGGCCCGTCTTGTCGTAGGTCTCCTTGTTCAGCATTCTGTTGAGGTAGGTGTCGATCTCGTCGGTATTTGTCCAGTCGCTGATTTGCTCCTTCAGGTGATGGAACATGTTTATCACCTTGATGTTGGCACCGCCGTGCAAGGGACCCTTCAGCGAGCCGATGCCTGCCGCGATGCTGGAGTAGGTGTCGGTGCGGGTCGATGATGTTACCCTCACCGTGAAGGTGGAGTTGTTGCCGCCTCCGTGCTCAGCCTGGATGATGAGCAGCAGGTCAAGCATATGGGCGTCCAGCTGGGTGTAGTCACCGTACTTTATCATGTAGAGGAAGTTCTCGGCCAGTGAGAGGTTCTCCCTGGGATAGCGGATGTGCAGACTTCGCCCCTGTACGGAGTGGCGGTAGATGTTGTAGGCATACGAGATGATGGTGGGAAATTTGGCGATGAGCTCTATCGACTGCCTCATGAGGTTGTCGCGCGAGATATCGTCGGGATTGGGGTCGAAGGTGTACATCTCAAGCACGCAGCGGGCCAGGATGTTCATGATGTTGCTCCCTTCGAGGTCGATGATGTTTACGATGGTGCGGTGGTCGAGCGGCATGTTGTCGTTGATAAGTTCGCGGAAGGCATCCAGCTCCTCGTGGTCGGGCAGCTTACCCGAGAGCAGCAGATACACGATTTCCTCGAATCCGAATCGGTTCTCTTTCAGGATGGGTGACACGAGGTCGTCGAGCTCATAGCCGCGGTAGTAGAGCTTTCCCGGACAGGGCACGAGCTTTCCGTTGGCATCGCGCTCGTAGCCCACCACATTGCCGATGTTGGTCAGTCCCACGAGGACGCCAGAGCCGTCTTCGTTTCTCAGTCCCCGTTTCACACCGTACTGCTGGAAGGCTTCCCTTGGAATCTTGCACGAGTCCTTGACGTCGTCGCTGAGCTTGTATATCAGATATTCCTTTCTCATTGTTCTATCTCTCCTATCATCTTGTTACCGAATCCTTCTGTACTTACGGTCTGCCCCTTTGCCATCATCTGGGTCAGGTCGGCTGTGGCGCATCCTTGCTCCAGGAGCTTCTCCATGGCTTCGGTAATGCTTGCCGAGGCTTCCTTCCAACCGATGTATTCGAGCATCATCACCGCTGAGAGAAGCAGCGAGCAGGGATTGGCTCGTCCCGTGCCGGCGATGTCGGGAGCTATACCGTGGGTGGCCTCGAAGAGGGCATGGCCCGTCTGATAGTTGATATTGGCGCCAGGAGCTATCCCGATGCCACCCACCTGCGCTGCCAGCATGTCGCTGATATAGTCGCCGTTGAGGTTGGTCGTGGCAATCACGCTGTAGGCCTGTGGCTTGAGCAGGGCGTTCTGCAGAAAGGCGTCGCAGATGCAGTCGTTTACCGTCAACCGCCCTGCTTTCAGCTCCTCGCCGTAGCGTTCCTCGGCCAGTTTGTAGCCCCACTGCTTGAAGCCTCCCTCGGTGAACTTCATGATGTTGCCTTTGTGGACGAGCGTCACGCTGCGCCTGTCGTGGTCCAGCGCATAGCGGATGGCGGCATCGATGAGTCTCACCGACCCTTCCTTCGACACGGGCTTGACTCCGAATCCCGAGGTCTCGGGAAATCTCACCTTGT
>ONMG01000096.1 GCA_900318855.1 uncultured Prevotella sp. | reverse complement strand
CGGGGCGACAAGGATATGAATACCTATCTCGATCATAAAGACATGGCCAAGGAATATGGCCGGTTCTGACAGCAGCCTCACACCAACTATATGAAACTGGACAGTGGGCTGCATGTTAGACTTACATCTTGTAGAATAACTCTTTGCTGTTATCTTATGAATTATCAATACACAACTACAACGCGGCACATTCTTGCCGACCTCTATACACCTGTGGGCATTTACATGCGTCTGCGCGACCTCTGTCCACAAAGTGTGCTGATGGAATGCTCCGACTATCACGACAGCGACAATGCGCGAAGCTACATTGCTCTTCATCCCATAGCACAGATAAAAGTAGCCCACGGAATAATGACAGCTGTCTATCCCGATGGAACCGTGGAGACCCAATCGCTCTCCATGAGTACAAAAGGGAAGGCTAAGGAGGAGATAGCCGATTTTATCGATACTTTTATCCATCATTTCAGTATCAGGGGCGATGGAAGCGAGAGCTTTGGACTCTACGGTTATACCGCCTTCAACGCTGTCCGCTATTTCGAGGACATCCCCGTGAAGGACACGACCATGGAGAAGAACGATGCTCCTGATATCCTTTATATCCTCTACCGTGACGTCGTGGTCTTCGACCATTTCAACAGCACCATGACCCTCCTCACACTTGGGGGAGAAGAAACGCTTGACGAACTGTGTCGCAACATCAGAAAGGCTGATGTCAAGCCTTACGGCTTCCACGCCGTTGGGGCTACATCAAGCACGCTCACCGACGAAGAGCATAAGGCCAATGTACGCCGCTGCG
This sequence comes from uncultured Prevotella sp., assembly GCA_900318855.1. Taxonomy (GTDB): domain Bacteria; phylum Bacteroidota; class Bacteroidia; order Bacteroidales; family Bacteroidaceae; genus Prevotella. The sequence goes on along the minus strand of ONMG01000096.1, from coordinate 4,062 downwards.
TGAGCCACTGCCTGCGGGGCGACGTGTTCCAGATTGTCATCTCACGCCGTTTCATCCAAAAGTTTGAAGGCGACGACTTCAAACTCTATCGTGCTCTGCGCAGCATCAATCCAAGTCCTTATCTTTTCTATTTCGACTTTGGAGGATTCCGTATCTTCGGGTCGAGCCCCGAGACCCACAACCGCGTCAATGGCAACAAGGCTTTCATCGACCCCATAGCCGGCACCACGAAGCGTACTGGCAACTCAAGCCAGGACAAGAAAAACGCTGAGTTTCTTCGCAACGATCCGAAGGAGAATGCTGAGCATGTGATGCTTGTCGACTTAGCCCGTAACGACCTGAGCCGCAACTGCCACGACGTGAAAGTCGACTTCTATAAGGATATGCAGTTCTACAGTCATGTCATTCATCTTGTGAGCCGGGTGAGCGGTACCCTCAATGCCGACACCAGTTCGGTAAAAGAATTCATCGACACTTTCCCAGCCGGCACACTCTCAGGTGCTCCGAAGGTGAGGGCCATGCAGCTGATATCGGAGATGGAACCACACAACCGTGGCGCCTACGGAGGCTGTATCGGCTTCATCGGACTCGACGGCAATCTCAATCAGGCTATCGTCATCCGCACCTTTATCAGCCGCAACGGAGAACTGTGGTTTCAGGCCGGATCGGGCGTCGTCGCCAAAAGTAATGATGCATACGAGTTGGAAGAATGCAATAATAAGTTAGGAGCACTGGTCAAAGCCATCAAGATGGCCGAGATGCTATAAGGAATAAACAAAACGGCAATGAACATAGTTATCATCGACAATTACGATAGTTTCACTTACAACCTGGTTCATTTAGTCAGGCAGTTAGGAGCACAGGTCACGGTCTTCCGCAACGACCAGTTCGAGCTCCCCATGCTGGAACCTTTCGACAAAATAATCCTCAGTCCCGGTCCGGGCATCCCTTCCGAGGCTGGCCTGCTCTTGGATGTCATCAAGACTTATGCGGGGAAGAAGCCCATCCTTGGAGTCTGTCTGGGTCACCAGGCCATAGGCGAAGTGTTCGGGGCAAAGCTTGAGAACCTCTCGGAAGTCTATCATGGAGTGGCCACTGAGGGCACACAGATGGACAACGACTACATCTTCAGCGGTCTGCCCCGGCGCCTGATGATGGGGCGTTATCACAGTTGGGTGGTCAGCAAGAAGCATTTCCCCGACAGTCTTCTTGTCACGGCTCTCTCCGACGACGGACATATCATGGGACTCAGGCACAAGGTCTATGATGTTCACGGCATCCAGTTCCATCCCGAGAGTGTGCTGACCCCACAGGGATCCCTGATAGTGGAGAACTGGCTGAAGCATTGAATTTTATTGGTGCCTTTCTTTGTTGATTCAGCATAAAATGTCTAATTTTGTGCCCTAATTAATGATTCGCAGAATGGACACTGACACTATAGATAAGGAAACAACAAAACCTGTGCTCGAACTTAATCGGGAGGAAGGCTTGGTGGAGGATACCATTCCATGGTACGCCATCAAGCTTTTTAGCATGCGCCAGAATGAAGTGAAGCGAGCCTTCGAGGAGAATCTGATTCCTACCTTTATTCCTATGCAGATGGTTGACTTCGAGGATTCCAACCACGTCCGTCATGAACTCAGGCCCGTTGTGAAGAACCTCATTTTCGTCAAGAAGACCTTGGAAGAGCCCGATATGCGCCATTTCATCGCCAACCTTGACTATAAGTTGTCGGTCATCACCAAGTCGCGAACCGATCGCACGTACTACGAGATTCCGGCCAAGCAGATGTTTGAATTCCAAGCCATGTGTAATCCCGGCATCCTAATGCGCAAATTTCTGACCGCAGAGCAGGCCAAGCTAAAACCCGGTGCTCCGGTACAGGTGAAATACGGACCATTGAAGGGATTGACAGGTCGGCTGGTGAGAAGCAACAAGAAATACTATCTCCTCAAGGAAATCCCTTGTCTCGGTGTGATGCTGAAAGTGTCGCGATGGTGTTGTGTACCCTTAGAGCCACAATCAAAATAAGCATGCAAAGCGATGGAAATCACTCCAATAGCCACATTCCATTCACCCTTCGCTTCAAAGTTCGGTATTCCCAAGCAGAGCGGACTGGTCTCTGCGCTCTGCGGGGAGATTATCTTCGAACCACCATTCCGCAACCGTGACGTCCTGCGCGGTATAGAGTCGTTCGATTACCTCTGGCTCATTTGGGGCTTCTCAGGCAATGGCGAGCGTCATGGCTTCAGTCCCCTTGTTCGCCCACCGCTGCTTGGAGGCAATACCAGGATGGGAGTCTTTGCCACTCGGTCGCCTTTCCGTCCCAATCCGTTAGGCCTCTCCTCGGTGCGCCTCGACCATATAGAAGAGCGCCCATGTGGACCGGTAATAGTGGTGCGGGGAGCTGACCTCATGGACGGCACTCCCATCTATGACATCAAGCCTTACGTGACCTTTGTCGACAGCCATGCCGATGCACGTTCAGGGTTCGTCGACACCCATCCCCTCAAGCGGTTGCAAGTAGTATTCCCCGATGAGTTCGCCCAAAAGAGGGATGCCGACGAGCTGCGGCTTCTGCGCCAGATACTGGAACTCGACCCCAGGCCCCACTATCAGCACGACGCCGAGCGCGTCTACGGCATGACCTTCAATGACGAGGAGATTCATTTTCGGGTAGAGGCCGACACCCTCTACGTACTCGATTAACCAGAAATCCCCCATGCCACCTTTCGGTAGCATGGGGGATTTCTGGTATTTTTACTCGCTCACTCAGCGGTGGCAGCCACTTCTGTAGCGTCGTCGCTTTCCAGCGCTTTCTTGTCGGCTTTGTTGGTCATTGCCACAATAAGGATGCTCGACTCATAGAGCAGCCAGATGGGCAGTGTGACAACCGTGAGGGTAAACACGTCGGATGTGGGCGTGATGACGGCCGCTATGATGAGAATGACAACAAACGCCTGCTTGCGGAACTTCCTCATCCATTCGGCCTTCAGCAAACCGAAGATGGCAAGAAGCCAACTGATGACGGGTATCTCGAAGACTACTCCGAACACGATGCTCATCATCAGCAACGTATCCATATACGACTGTAGCGACAGCAGGTTGCCCACTTCCTCACTTACCGAATAAGTGCCCAGGAAGCGCACCGTCAGCGGGAAGATGATGAAATAGTTGACCAGCACTCCCACCAGGAACATGATGTAGCCACTCAGCACAATCTTGACGGCATAGTGGCGCTCACGATTGTAGAGAGCCGGAGCAATGAACTGATAAAGCTGATAGAGGATATAGGGTGAGGCACCAAGAAGGCCAAAACCCAAAGCCGTCTTCATGTGTATCATGAACTGCTCGGTGATACCGATGTTCACGAGCTTGATGTCGAACGGCTCCACCCCCATCAACCTGTAGGAGATAAATTTAGAGCTCTTGGGAGCAAGCACAATGTCAAAGAGCTGGTCCTTAAAACAGAAGGCCACCAGTCCAAAGAGCAATCCCACCACCAAAATCTTAATGATGACAGCTCTGAGTATGTCGAGATGCTCCCAAAAGGTAAGTTCAGTGTCCTCCGCCATTATTTCTTAGTCTCTTCGGCACTCTGTTTTGCTGAAGTCTGCTGCGGTGCGTCGGGGTCAAGGTCACGCTCTATTCCATTCACGCCTTCCTTGAAACTCTTCACTCCCTTTCCCAGGCCTTTCATCAGCTCAGGTATCTTCTTACCTCCGAAGAGAAGCAATACGACAAGTACGATAAGTACGATTTCCGGTGTTCCTAACATAGTTGTAGCTTTAATATTGTTTGAAAAGTTAATTCGCCGTCTTTCCCTGATGCCAGGGTGCCGTGGCGGCAGTTTTTGTTGACACTGCAAAAGTACAAAGAATATTTGAAACGGGTGAGCGAAATGAGTATTTTCTAATATCTTTCCTTTGAGCGGAGATACTAAAAAACCCGGCCTCTGACGAGAACCGGGCTCATGAAAGGAGGAGTGGTACCTCTTGGAGTTGAACCAAGGACACATGGATTTTCAGTCCATTGCTCTACCACCTGAGCTAAGGCACCATT